>CALEMG010000491.1 GCA_937910835.1 uncultured Alphaproteobacteria bacterium
GACAGCCAGATGCGCGCGCAGGCCGGAGTGATCCAGAAAGAAGTCGGGGTTTTGCTCAAGGATGTTGAACGGCTGGATGATCGCGTTGGCAATCTCGGGAAGCATTTCCTTCAGGCGAGCAAGGATATCGAGCTCATTGAAACTTCGAGCCGGAAAATCAGCAGCCGCGCCGAAAAAATTGAAGAATTGCAACTGGGCGAGGAAGAAAGTGATCTTCTGACCGGACCGCCGGAGCAGCCGCACCAAATGGAAGAGCAAAATTAACCCATCGAACGACGGGATTTGAGCGCCGCCGACAAGGTTCCATCATCCAGATAATCAAGTTCCCCGCCAACGGGGACACCATGGGCAAGTCGGGTGACCTGCACCCCATATTCCGAAAGGCGGTCGGAGAGATAATGTGATGTGGTTTGCCCATCAACAGTGGCGTTAAGGGCGAGAATAACCTCGGCTATCTCCCCCTCTCCGACACGGTGAATCAGGGGTTCCATATTGAGTTCATCCGGGCCGATCCCGTCGAGAGCGGAAAGCGTGCCGCCCAAGACATGGTATCTTCCACGAAAAGCCTCGGAACGTTCCAGTGCCCAGAGATCGGATACATCCTCCACCACACAGAGAAGTTGCGGATCCCGCTTTGCATCTCGGCAGATATCACATGGATCGGTCACGTCCAGATTCCCGCATTGACCGCATACCTTCACATTATCGGCTGCGGCCTGCATAGCGGCGGAAAGCGGTGTCAGAAGACTCTCTCGCCTGCTGATAAGATAAAGCGTCGCCCGGCGCGCCGAGCGCGGACCCAGCCCCGGAAGTTTGGAGAGAAGCTGTATCAGATGATCAATTTCGGACTGGCTCATATAATTGCTATGCTATCCACTCAGAAAGGCATCTGCATACCAGGCGGCAGTTCCAATCCGCCTGTCATTTCCTTCATTTTCTCTGCGGAATAAGCCTCTACCTTGCTGCGCGCATCCGTATGGGCGGCAATGATCAGGTCTTCCATCACTTCCTTATCTTCGGGATCCACAAGAGAAGGATCAACCTCAAGCTTGCGCATATCACCCTTGCAATTGAGTGTCACCTTGACCATACCGGCCCCGGACTGGCCGACCACCTCATGATGTTCCAGCTCAGCCTGCATCTCGGCCATTTTGCTTTGCATTTCTTTGGCCTGTTTCATCAGGTTGCCAAGGTTCTTCATTCGAATGTATCTCCGTCATCGGTTTCGTCTTCACCGGATATGTCATCGGGAAGCATTATGTCAAGAGTGGGGCCGAGATGCCGGATTTCCCGAATTGTCGATTTAGGGAAAAGCGATTTGATATTCTGAACCATGGGATGGCCTTCCATCGCCTCAATCTCCGCCGCTTTATCGCTCTGGCGCTTCTCCGCAACTGTTGCTGTCCCTTCCGCATGGGCGGTCATTCGCACGTCCCATTGATCGCCGGTAATTTCACGCAAGCGCTTGCCAAGCCGGGCGGCAAGATCCGCTGCCGCGCCCGCTGCTGGGCTGAATTCAATCAATCCATACTCAAAAGCCACAGGCCGGACGAAGTTAAGAACCTCTCCTTTGAGCTTGATATCTTGCCGATCGGTCAGGAGATTGACCACATCCTCCATGGACTGAAGCGGTGGCTTTTCTGGCACCGCCTCCATCTTGACCGGCTCAGGTTCAGGCAGATGGTCGTTTCGCGCAACCAAAGATAAATGAGCGCGCGGCTCCTTTTCCTGCTTCGGCGCTGGAGATGCAGATAGCGCCACCGCGGCTCCGCCTGCGCCCGAGGAACTCATTCCCGGTCCGCTCTGCGGTGCTGATGGTGGACGGGCCCCGCCATTTGTAACGGGTGACGCGCCAACTTCCTTGGGGTTCCGCGATCTGACGGGCAAGATCATTCGGAGTCGGCAGTTCACTCACATAGGCAAGGCGAACAAGGACCATCTCCGCCGCTGCGAGTGGCATGGGCGCATGACTGACCTCATCAAGGCCCTTCAGCAGCATCTGCCATGTGCGGGCGAGTACGGGCATGGAAAGCTTCTTTGCCATTTCCTCACCTCGTGTAATCTCGCCGCCTGCCATAGCAATATTGTTTGCCGCCTCCGGCGTGACCTTAAGCGACGTCAACCAATGTGTAAGTTCCAGCAAATCCTGAATGATCACCACTGGATCAGCGCCGCTATCATATTGCTCCCGCAGAAGCGCGAGCGCGTCCTTGATATTCCCTTCCATCAACAGGCCGAGCAGATCAAGGATACGTGTCCGGTCCGCAAGGCCCAGCATATCGCGTACCTGCAACGCCGTTACCATCCCATCCCCATGCGCAATCGCTTGATCAAGCAGAGACAAGCCGTCGCGCACCGACCCTTCCGCCGCGCGGGCGATCAGGGCTAAAGCATCTTCCTCAATCTCGGCCTGTTCCTTTTCAGCGATCGTCGCGAAATAAGCGGCGAGCGTGTCCCCGTCGACACGCTTCAGATCGAACCGCTGACACCGAGAAAGGACGGTGACCGGGATTTTCCGAATCTCCGTTGTCGCGAAGATGAATTTCACATGCTCCGGTGGTTCTTCCAGCGTTTTTAGTAGCGCATTGAAAGCATTCTTGGAGAGCATATGCACTTCGTCGATGATGTAGATCTTGAATCGCGCCGCAACGGGCAGATACCGCACGCCGTCGATCAGTTCGCGAATATCGTCTACGCCGGTGCGGCTCGCGGCGTCCATTTCCAGAACGTCCTGATGGCGGTCTTCGGCAATGGCTACACAGTTCGGGCAAACACCACAAGGCGAGACAGTCGGTCCGCCGTTGCCATCCGGGCCGGTGCAATTGAGCCCGCGAGCAATGATGCGCGCTGTTGTTGTCTTACCTATCCCACGCGTTCCTGTCAGAACGAATGCGTGGGCAAGACGCCCCGCTTCCAACGCATTGGAGAGCGTTTTCACCATGGCCTCATGGCCGATCAGCTCGTCGAAGGTCGACGGCCGGTATTTACGGACCAGCACTCGATAGGGACTATTGGATTGATCGCTTGTCATAGCGCAATCATAGCAGAGAACTTCTGCTAAACACCAGTCAAAGGAAAAGGATTTGTTCGCTTGCGGGCAACAATGACATGAGAAAGTAGAAGACTGACAACGACCCGCACCGAAACTCGTTACGGCTGCTTCCTTCCGGACCTGACCGGGTTCGCGAGGAGCACGCCCATCGCCAGCCTTCCACCGCCTATATCATGCAGTTGAAGGAGAGAAGCAAGCCCTTTTTCCTGTTTTTTTGATCCCGATCTTGAACAATCATTCAAAATTTAACGTCTAGGTGATTGCAGGAACGGATAAGTTGTGACAATCTGCCGCCCATGAAAAAACCGATTGTCTTTGCTGGTCGTGACTTCGACCGCGCGTCCAATTTGCGGACAGATCCAAACTGGATAGAACAAAAAACAAAAGATCCGAGCAGCCGGTTCCTCCCGATGCATCAGTTAAAGGCTCTGATCAGCCTGAAGGAAGGTGCGCGGATAGACTGGCGTGGCTATGTGGAGGTCGAGGAATTCGTCGCGGCGGACGCCGCGCAGATATTCCTAGGCATCAATGACGATGTCAGCCATTTTGCGATTGATGTTTCCGCCATCGAGAACCCGAAACGCCCCCCGAATGAAGATTGGGGCAAATTCATCGATGTTCGCTCCGTCGCTCCGCAGTTGTCACCCGGAGAAGCGGGGGCACTTGCTCAGGCACGCTCGATGATTGACTGGCATAACCGGCATCGCTTCTGCGCGGTTTGTGGCACCCATACCCAGGTACAGGAGGCAGGTTATTCCCGCAAATGTGAGGATAGCAGTTGCGGTGCGACACATTTCCCGCGTACCGACCCGGTCGCCATTATGATGGTGACGCATGGCGATAAATGTCTACTAGGTCAGGGGCTGAATTTCCCGGGCGATTTCTATTCCTGCCTTGCGGGCTTTATCGAACCCGGCGAGACAATCGAGGAGGGGGTCATTCGCGAAGTGTGGGAAGAATCAAGAATAGAAGTCACGAATGTGCGCTATCACCAATCACAACCCTGGCCTTTTCCCTCCTCTCTGATGATCGGCTGTTTCGCCGAAGCCCTCAGCGAGGAAATCACCGTGGACAGGACAGAACTTAATGATGCGCGATGGTTCAGCCGTGAAGAAGTCCGCATGATGCTAGAGCAGAGCACCAAGCCGACTGGTTTGCGGATAGGCGGACCCATTGCCCTCGCCCATCAACTCGCGAAAGCCTGGATTGAGGAAAGCGCGCCCGTCGCCAAACGTGCGACGGGAGCCAGCGTGAGCGGATCTGTAATTTTGATCAGACCACGGAACGGTAGAATCAGCACCGCAACCATGATTAGCTTCGCCGCATAATCGCCCAGCGCCCATGTGTGCCAGGGAAGCCCAGTCCCCGCGAAGGCAAGCACAAAAAAGATCACCGTATCGACAAATGATGCAATAACGGAGGAAGCTACCGGCGCTTTCCACCATGACTGGCGCCGCAGTTTGTCAAAAATGGTGACGTCCAGCATTTGCGCAATGAAAAAGGCTGACCCGGACGCGATCGCGATGCGCGGGTTTGCCAAAAGCAGCGACATCATGACAGCCGCAATAAAGCCGACGAAAACGACATCGCGCGCAAGCCGCACTCCAAGGATTCGGTTAGTAATATCCGTCACGAGGAACGCAATCGGATAGGACAGCGCGCCCCAGGTAAACCAATCATTCACCGGCATCTCAACCAGAATATTGGAGGCCGTGACAACAACAGCCATCGCCACAACGCCGGCAAGCAGGAATAGTTTCTGGGCGCGACTGAGTTTTACCACGTCGCCAATATAATCTTTGAGCATCTTAAATCTCGATTGCAATACACAGGCTTTCCGCCCGTGAAGGAGTTAAATTTGCGACAGCTTATATTCAATCGTGCCCAATGAGGCAACCGGTTTTACGTTCCGTACTGCCGACGATAGGAATTCATAGGATAAACACCGAGAATCTTGAGCTTAGCAGAGAAGAACTGCAATTCCTCTATCGCTCGGGCAACCCGCGCTTCATCCGGATGGCCCTCGATATCGATATAGAATTGCGCCGCCTCGAAGCTCGCATCCGTAATATAGCTTTCAAGCTTCGTCACATTGATGCCGTTGGTCGCAAACCCACCGAGCGCCTTATAAAGTGCCGCAGGCTGGCTGCGCACTTGAAAAACAAAGCTCATCATGCAGCTGCCGTCTTTTGGATCGGGATCTTGCCGCTGACGAGACATGATAATGAACCGTGTTGTGTTCCCGATGCGATCCTCAACCCGATCACGCAAAACGTCCAGGCCGTAAATCTCGCCGGCGAGACTGGAAGCAATGGACGCTTGGGTCTTGTCGCCAAGCTCCGCAATCATTTTCGCGGAGCCCGCCGTATCCGCATGGATGATTGGCTCGATCCCAAGGTCACGGGTCAGCCCGCGGCATTGAGAGAGCGCCTGCTCATGACTATGGACAGCCTTAATATCCGACAAGGTCGACCCTGACACCCCGAGAAGCTGATGCATAACCGGCTGGAAATGCTCCCCGATGATATAGAGTCCTGATTCCGGCAGCAGATGATGTATGTCGGCAACTCGCCCGCCAAGCGAATTTTCAACCGGGATCATGGCAAGCGCCGCCTCCCCATTCCGCACCATCGCCAATGCGTCGGCAAAAGTATCACAGGCAATCGCTTCCATATCCGGATAGACGGAACTGCAGGATAAATGGCCATAAGCCCCCAGAACGCCCTGAAAGGCGATGCGGTTATCGGGATCGATGTCTGACATTTCTAACTTCTCAAATTCTCAGGAAACGAACATGCGGCGAACACGTGCCAAATCTTCGGGAGTATCAACACCAAGCGGCACTGTGTCAACGACCGCCGCGTCAATACGCATCCCATTTTCAAGCGCTCGCAACTGCTCAAGCCGTTCGCGCTGCTCCAACGGGGCCGGCGGAAGCGTAACGAACCGTGCCAGCGCTTCGCGGCGATACGCATAGAGGCCGATATGATGGTAGTACGGTCCGCTCCACCAGGGTGATTTCAGTCGGCTGAACCAGAGGGCTCGACCAACGCTCTCACCCTCGGCCAGCGATACAACGGCCTTGACCGCATTTTCATCGTCCAATTCTTCATCATCGGTGATTTCGGCGACTAGTGTTGCGATATCGACTGCGACATTTTGTAGCGGCTGAAAGACAGCTTCAATTGCGGAAGGATTGAGAGCGGGCAAATCTCCCTGTAAATTGACGATCGCATCATAAGCTCCATTAGGGTCAAATGCTTCTACCGCCTCGAACACCCGATCCGAGCCCGAGGGATGATCAGCCCGTGTTATCAAGGCGGTTCCGCCCGCCGCGCGGATGGTCTCTGCAATCTCCTCTTCAGCACAGGCGACGAGGACAGGGCCTATATCCGCTTCTTCCGCCCGTCGCATGACCTGAACTATCATCGGCAGGCCTGCAATATCGGCAAGAGGTTTACCCGGAAGCCGGCTTGAGGCCATTCGAGCCGGTATGACTATAAGTGGTTTTTTCGGCGAAGAGCCCATAATAACAATCCAAATCGTCGTTCTTAACTAACAACGGCATATATACGTCTTGCACTTAGCATGAGAAAGCGGTTAATTTCCCCTCGCTTTTTTTTATCGCGACTGGTAAATGTACCCGCAGGTTTGATAGCTGAGGTCAGCAATGAATACTTTCGAGTTTAATAAAATTGCCGCTGCCGTTCTGGCCGGCGTTCTAATTATAATGGTCATCAATGAAATTGCCACGCTGGCAATTCACCCAACTTATCCGGAGGAACCAGCGTACGCGATTGATACAGGCGCGATTGCGTCCTCTGAAGTTGCCTCGAATGATGAAGTTGTCGGTCCGTCTCTTGGTGTGCTGCTTGCCTCTGCAGATGTTGCCAAAGGCGAGAAAGTATTCAAGAAATGCGGCGCATGCCACACCGTGGAAGACGGTGGACCGAACAAAATCGGCCCCAATCTGCACGGCATTCTGAACCGTGACAAAGGCGCCCATAGCGGTTTCAGTTATTCCAGCGCTCTTCTTGAAAAAGGCGGCGCTTGGGGATATGAAGATCTGGATGTTTTCTTGGCGAAACCGAGCACATATATCAAAGGCACCAAAATGTCATTTGCCGGCGTGAAGAAACCTGAACAACGGGCGGATCTTATCGCCTATCTCAGGTCACTTGGCAAAAGCGACGTTCCTCTGCCACCAGCTGAATAATCGAGCGCACGGGCGTAGTGGATAAAGAGTGCCCGCAAGAGTTCGTTACCCTCGCTCACCGGATGGCGGATGCCGCCGGTGAGGTTATCCGTAAATATTTCCGGCGAAAAATAGATATCATCGGAAAAGATGATAACAGTCCCGTCACCATTGCCGATCGCGATGCAGAGGCCGCTATGCGGGCCCTTATCGAAGCCGAATTCCCCTCACATGGCATCATCGGCGAAGAGCATGGCACTGTGCAGGCAGATGCAGAATATGTCTGGGTCCTCGACCCGATCGACGGTACGCTTTCCTTTATTTCCGGCAGCCCGACCTTTGGCAGCCTGATCGCGCTCGCTCGCAACGGTGTGCCCATCATGGGCATAATCGACCAACCCATATCCGGCGAACGATGGGTCGGTGCAAATGGCCGAACGATACTGAACGGCTCGACTATCACAACCCGCGCTTGCCCTGATCTCTCTAATGCGACCTTGTTCGCCTATGGTACCGAGTTGATGGAGGGGGAGCACGGCGCCAGCTTTCGCCGTTTGCACCGCGCCGGTAAACGTAAGAGATTTGGCTATGATTGTTATGCCTATGGCCTGTTGGCGCTTGGTTTCGTCGATGTCGTCGCGGATTGCGATATGAAGCCCTATGACTACGCCGCCCTAGTCCCAATCGTCGAAAATGCCGGTGGGAAAATTACAGATTGGACGGGAAATCCGCTTACCCTTTCCAATCCGGGGTTTGTTTTGGCGGTTGTCGATCCTGCGTCACATCACCAAGCGAGTGAAATATTGGCGTAATTAAGGCAAGGCGATAGTCGCCTTTTCTACTTGATGTTATGAGACAAACTCCCCATCTTGAATTGAAAAGTTTTAGACAGGCACCGTCAAGTGAGGACATTTATGGGATTATTGAAATCGACCACAACCACACTTCTCTTGCTGCTACTCGCTTTTCCGTCTGCTGCGGAAGAGGTTAAAACAATCAAAAGTCACGGGTTGTCACTTGCTGGCCCGTTAAAATACGGCCCGGATTTCAAACATCTCGACTATGTCAATCCCGAAGCTCCGAAAGGTGGCAACGTCAAACTCTCTGCGGTTGGCGGCTTCGACAATCTTAATCCCTTTATTTCGAAGGGACAGGCGGCAAATGGTCTTAGCCTGACTTTCGAAACGCTGCTCACCCAGCCCGCAGATGATCAAAGCGCGGAGTATGGCCTTGTCGCCGAAAGCGTGGAGGTAGCTGAAGACCTTTCATTCGCGATTTTCAATATGCACCCGGAAGCACGATTCCATGACGGTACGCCAATGACGGCGGATGACGTGATTTTCAGCCTGCAAGCGGTGAAAGAAAAGGGAACACCGCTGTTCCGGTACTATTACGCAGATGTCGAATCGGCTGAGAAACTCAGCGACCATCGGATAAAATTTCATTTCTCCGGCCCGCCAAACCGGGAGCTGCCACAAATCGTCGGACAGCTTTTACCAATCCTTCCCAGAAAATATTTCGAAACCCAAAATTTTGACGAAACAACCCTCACCCCGATTCTTGGCTCCGGGCCCTATCGCGTTAAGGATTTTGAGGCAAATCGCTACATTACCTATGAACGAGTGCCCGACTATTGGGGGGCGGATCTTCCGATTAATGTCGGACGCAATAATTTTGATACAATCCGATATGATTTCTACCGTGATACAGCCGTCCTGCTGGAGGCGTTCAAGGCCGGAGAATATGACTATCGTTCGGAAAACAGCGCGAAAAACTGGGCCACCGGATATGATTTCCCGGCCGTGAAGGCGGGCCTTGTGATCCTGGAAGAAGTTCCGAACGAACGCTCCGCCGGCATGCAGGGATATGCGTTTAACCTAAGGCGGGAAAAATTTCAGGACCCGGCTTTGCGAGAGGCGCTAACTTACGCCTTTGATTTTGAGTGGCTAAACCGGAATATTTTTTACAATCAGTACAGCCGGACGAACAGCTTCTTCGAAAATTCCGTTATGGCAGCCACGGGCGAACCAACGAAAGAGGAACTGGCGATATTGGAGCCTTACCGCGATCAATTGCCACCCCGCGTTTTCGGCCCTGCTTATCAGGCGCCGGTAACGGATGGGTCTGGGCAGGATCGGGCTCCACTCCGCACAGCCAAAAATATCCTCAAAGACGCAGGGTATGAGGTTAAAAATGGCAAGCTGATCGATCCGACAACCGGAAAACCGCTCACCATCGAATTTCTCATGTATGATCCCAATAGCCTCAGGATCACCGGCCCCTTGATCAAAAACCTGAAGAAGCTGGGCATCGATGCCTCCTCCCGCGTTGTCGACACCGCGCAATTTACGGAACGATTGCGCAACTATGATTTCGATGTCACCACCGCAGGCTTCGCGCAGTCCATCAGTCCCGGTAATGAGCAACGGGAATTCTAG
>CALEMG010000492.1 GCA_937910835.1 uncultured Alphaproteobacteria bacterium
CCCCCCAGGCATAAGCAAAGAACCGCAGTTTGCGGGACTTGGTAATCTCATAATCAAGCTGGCGGAGGCTACCCGCAGCCGCATTTCTCGGGTTCGCGAATATCTTCCCGCCGTTTCCTGCCTGCGCCACGTTGAGAGCAAGGAAATCAGACTTCGACATGTAGACTTCACCGCGCATCTCGAAAATATCCGGAACCTGCGTTCCGGCCCCATTTAGGTCGAGCGGCAAGTCCGTGACACCGCGCAGATTGGCGGTTATATCCTCCCCTTCCTGCCCATCGCCGCGTGTCGCCCCTTGCAGGAACATTCCTTTTTCATATCGAAGGCTGGCGGAAAGACCGTCAATTTTGGGTTCAGCAAAAAAGGAGGCATCGTCAGCTGCATCCAGACCAAGGAATCGGCGGATACGCCCCTCAAACTCACGAAGATCATCACTGCTGAAGGCATTATCAAGCGACAGCATGGGTACTTTGTGCCGGACCTTGCCAAACCCCTTCGCCGGTGTGACCCCAACACTTTGCGACGGGCTGTCGGCTGTAATCAGTTCCGGGAACCGAGCTTCCAACGCAAGAAGATCCTGACGCTGGCGGTCATATTCTGCATCTGAGACCGCTGGCGCATCTTCTGCATAATAAGCAACATCATGGGCCTTGATCGTTTCGACCAGTCTATCATGTTCGGCTTTTGCTTCTTCTGCCGTCAGATTTTGCACATCCACAATGACTATCCTTCGATAAGGCTGAGAGCGGCCGCACGGGCTTCCTCAGTAATACTGGCCCCGGATAACATCCGCGCAATCTCTTCCGTCCTCTCCTCCTGATCAAGGCGGTCAACGGACGTAACCGTAGCATTATTTACTTCTGATTTCCGGATGTTCCAATGCGCCTCGCCTGCGGCGGCAACCTGCGGCGAATGAGTAACGACCAGCACCTGCAAATCTTCGGCAAGACGGCGCAAACCTTCGCCAACCGCATCGGCCGTTGCCCCGCCAACGCCGCGATCCACCTCGTCAAAAATCAGCGTTGGGGCAGAACCGGCCTTGGCCAGCACGACTTTGAGTGCCAGCATAAAGCGTGATAGCTCCCCGCCGGAGGCAATCTTGATCAGCGGTCCCGCCGCGCTTCCCGGATTCGTCGCAATCAGGAACGCCACCCTATCGAATCCATGAGGGCCCCAACTCTCGTCTGGCAACTCTTTTATGTCGGTTGTGAATTTCGCCGCTCCGAGTTTTAGAGGTTCAAGTTCCGCCATAACGGCGCGGTCCATCTCCAGCGCCGCGGCTTTTCGTTTTTGGCTCAAGGATTTCGCGTGGGTCACATATTTTTCGCGCGCCTCGGCGGCAGCAGCACGGAGGTTTTCTATTTCGCGATCTCCCTCTTCCACTGCTTTTAATCGCGCCACAAAACTTTCCAGCAGCTTTGGTAATCCCGCCACTTCACATTTATGTTTGCGCGCTGCAGCCCGAAGCGCAAACAGCCTTTCCTCCACCACTTCAAGTCCTGCCGGATCCATATCTAGATCCCCCGCGACGGAATTGATGACCACCTGCGCCTCGGCCATTTCGATGGCGGCCCGCTCAAGGCTTTCCAGTCCTGGATCGCGCTTACCCGACGCCTTTTCAATTACTCTCTCGACCGCGCGCGTAGCCGATCTAATTCGGTTTTCCACGCCCCCATGCTCGGCCAGCGCCTTTTCCGCATCCCGCAATGCCTCTGCAATTTTCTCTGCATGCATCAGGTCGGATCGTTGCACAGCCAGCGCCTCTTCCTCCCCTTCCTCCGGCGCGAGTTACGAAAGTTCTAAGACAATATGGCGGAGAAATTCCTCATCACCGCGCGCTTGCTCAAACTCGCGCAAGGCCC
>CALEMG010000493.1 GCA_937910835.1 uncultured Alphaproteobacteria bacterium
TGCAGGCCTCAATAAACCCTTCGATGTCGGCGACATGCTCAATCACTTCCATATTCAGGATGACGTCAAACCGCTCTCCTGAGTCCGCAAGATCTTCTGCGGTTGTGTGACGGTAATCGATTTTCAGGCCAGATTTCTCCGCATGCAATTGCGCAATTTGAATATTTTTTGCCGATGCGTCTGCCGCAACAACGTCGGCACCGAGGCGCGCCATCGGTTCGGACAGCAACCCACCGCCACATCCGATATCAAGAATGCGCAATCCCTTAAAGGGTTTCAGCTTGATAACGGCGCCATCCGTCTGCAGGACGAAATGATCGATTACAGTGTCACGGATATAGCCAATACGAATCGGATTGAATTTATGCAGCGGTTTGAATTTGCCATTTTCATCCCACCACTCATCCGCCATCGCCGCGAAATTGGCAATTTCCTCTGGATCTACTGATTTCGCCTTGGCTGTGTTGCTCATAATTACCTCGTCGCCATATGCCTTAATAAAAGTTGTTATTTTATAATAAAAACCATCGCGGTGCTTGCCCCGCACCCCTTGTTAAGTATAAGTATACGCTCCTTTAAGACCAAAGGGTATTTGTGACTTTTAGATAATATTTGGGCCCTCGCGACAGGCGGGGGGAGAGGTAATGCGGCCATGGCGCGGCTGGTAATGAAATTTGGTGGCACTTCTGTAGGTACGGTGGAACGGATCAAAAATGTTGCGCGTAAAGTGAAGCGGGAGGTCGATGCCGGCCATGAGGTGGCGGTTGTTGTCTCCGCCATGTCTGGTGATACCAACAGGCTTGTCGATCTCGTGTCTGATATTTCCAGCCTGCATGATGCACGAGAATATGACGTCGTTGTCTCAAGCGGGGAGCAAGTAACGATCGGGCTCTTATCGCTTGCGCTTCAGGATCTTGGGATATCCGCTCGGTCCTGGCTTGGCTGGCAAATTCCTGTGAAAACGAATGCGGTTCATAGTGCTGCTCGGATAGAGGAAATTGACTGCGGCGAAATTATCAAACGCTTTGCGGAAAAGCAGGTGGCCGTTTGCGCAGGCTTTCAGGGCGTCGGTACCGATAATCGCATAACCACGCTTGGTCGTGGCGGCTCTGATACATCGGCAGTGGCATTGGCCGCTGCCTTGGATGCCGATCGATGTGATATCTATACTGACGTTGATGGCATCTATACCGCCGATCCGCGGATCGCGACAAAGGCGGCGAAACTTGATAAAATTACCTATGAGGAAATGCTGGAACTGGCGTCCCTCGGCGCAAAGGTTCTGCAAACGCGATCAGTCGAGATGGCGATGAAGCATCGTGTGAAGCTGCAGGTGCTGTCCAGTTTCGAAGACTTGCCGGGAACATTGGTTGTAGATGAGGAAGATATTGTGGAACATCAGGTTGTAAGCGGCGTTACCTACACCCGTGACGAAGCCAAGGTAACTCTGCAGCAGGTCGCGGACCGTCCGGGTGTCGCGGCGCTCGTTTTCGGCGCGCTGGCGGATGCGAATGTCAATGTCGATATGATTGTCCAGAACGTATCGGAAGATGGTCAGGCAACGGACCTGACCTTCACGGTTGGCCAGAAAGAGATCGATCAGGCCATGAGTGTCCTGGAGAAGCTTAAAGGCGAAGTCTCTTGCAAGGCGATTGTTCCTGACTCAAATGTTGTCAAGGTATCTATTGTCGGCATGGGCATGCGCAGCCACGCAGGTGTGGCCAAGACGATGTTTGCCGCTCTGGCAGAGAAAGGGATCAATATACAGGTTATCTCGACATCTGAAATCAAGGTGAGTGTGCTTTTGGCCGAGGAATATACAGAGCTTGCCGTAAGGACATTGCACACGGCCTTTGGATTGGATGCGGATTAATATGGGTGATCTTGTAATAAATGGCGCGGCGAAACTGGACGCTGGCTGGGCGCGCGGATGTGAGTTCCTTGGAACGAAATACGCCATACTTGGCGGAGCAATGTCCTGGGTCTCTGAACGTAACCTTGTGGCCGCAATCTCCAATGCCGGCGGATTTGGTGTCATCGCCTGCGGCGCAATGACACCCGACCTGTTGGAAACGGAAATCAAGGCCACGCAAGCGCTCACCGATAAGCCCTTCGGCGTCAATCTGATTACCATGCATCCAGACCTTGATAAGCTGGTCGATGTCTGCTTGTCGCTTAATGTTGGTCATGTGGTTCTCGCTGGTGGAGTGCCGTCAAAGGAAACCATTCTTAAAATTAAGGAAGGCGGCGCGAAAACCGTCTGTTTTACGCCGACCTTGGCGCTCGGGAAAAAGCTTATCCGCACTGGCGCCGACGCGTTGGTCATTGAGGGGATGGAGGCAGGCGGCCATATTGGCCCGGTTTCGACAAGTGTTTTGGCCCAGGAAATTCTGCCGAATATTACCGACGTTCCTGTTTTTGTCGCAGGTGGCATCGGTCGGGGCGAGGCAATCGCCACATATCTCCGGATGGGCGCGGCAGGCTGCCAACTTGGCACGCGCTTTGTTTGTTCGCATGAATCCATTGCTCATCCGGCATTCAAGAAGGCCTTTATGCGCGCCAATGCCCGCGACGCGGTGACGACGGTGCAGGTCGATCCGTTGTTTCCTGTGATTCCCGTGCGCGCCCTCAATAACGAGGGCGGCAAGAAGTTCATAGAAACGCAACATGAGATGATCGCAAAATATAAGTCAGGCGAAATGGACCTGGAAACTGCGCAGCTTGCTATCGAGCATTTCTGGGCAGGGGCATTGCGCCGGGCGGTTATTGACGGTGACGTCGAGTATGGCTCGGTTATGGCGGGTCAAAGCGTTGGTATGGTCAAAAAAGAACAATCGATAGAGGAGATTATGGAAGAACTCGTGAGCCAGGCACGGGATTCTTTCGAAAATCATGGAGATCAAAGGGACAGTTCATAAATGAGCGGTCTGGGGATCAGTGCACCAAGATTGCTGCTACGCAAGCTCCATCAGGTTATGGCGGGGCACGGCGATGCGGAACAGCGTCTGAACGAGATTGTTCGACTGATTGCTGGTAATATGATCGCTGAAGTTTGCTCTTGCTATCTGCGTCGGGCAGGGGATGTGCTTGAGCTTTATGCAACTGAAGGTCTCAAACAGAATTCCGTTCATCAGACCCGCCTGCGCTTTGGCGAAGGTCTCGTTGGCGATATCGCCGCCCGCGCCCGCCCTCTCAATCTGTCGGATGCGCAATCGCACCCGCAATTTGCGTATCGTCCGGAAACGGGGGAGGAGGAAAATCATTCCCTCCTCGGAACACCCATCTTACGCGGCGGACGGGTTATCGGCGTGCTGGTTGTTCAGAACAGAACGCGGCGTTCATACACCGACGAGGAAGTAGAGGCGCTGCAGACGGTTGCCATGGTTGTGGCGGAGCTTGTAAGTTCCGAACAGATGGTGGCATCGACGGAATTTTCGGATACCGCCGGAAACGCTACCTTACCGCATCATATTAACGGACGTGTGCTGGCGGAAGGGTTGGGCTCAGGCGTTGCGCTGCTTCACGAACCCCGGATCGAAGTCGTCCATGCAATATCGAGCAATCGGGCAAAAGAACTGGCTAGGCTAAATTCCGCCGTAAATGCGTTGCAGAGCGCCGTGGACAAGTTACTGGTTGCTACGAATACCTTATTCAAGGACGAGTCCAAGGAGATTTTTGAAGCCTATAAAATGTTCGCCCACGACAAGGGCTGGCTGAAAAAACTGCAGGATGCTGTCAATACGGGTTTGACCGCCGAAGCCGCTATCAAGCGTGTTCAGGACGATACACGTGCCCGGATGAAAGAGATTACGGATCCGTATCTTCGCGAACGTTTATCGGAACTCGATGATCTCGCAAATCGGCTCTATATGCATCTTGATGGGCGATCGCAAATCGATCGGCGCAATCTTGAAAAGGATACGGTCGTGGTCGCGCGGAACATGGGAGCGGCCGAATTGCTCGACTATGATCGCCGTCGCCTGAAGGCTGTCGTGTTGGCAGAAGGGACACGATCCAGCCATGTTGCGATTGTAGCGCGGGCCCTTGGTGTGCCGGTGGTTGGCCAGTGTGCAGATGTGCGTGAAAATGTGGAGCAGGGGGATTTGATGCTCGTCGACGGGGAGCATGGCCAGGTATTCCTGCGTCCCGGGGATGACGTCCAGCAGGCTTTCTCTCGTAGCCAGCGTCAGCGTGCGCAACGACAGGCAAAATATGCGGCGCTTCGTGACAAGCCAAATATTTCTAAGGATGGTGTGCAGCTCAATCTGAATGTGAATGCCGGGTTGCTCATCGATATCGATCATTTCCCGGAACTTGGGGCCGATGGAATTGGCCTGTTTCGAACCGAGCTGCAATTTATGGTCCGTTCACAGATGCCGAAGATCGACGAACAGACGGAGCTTTATTCGCGTGTCTTGGACAAGATGGATGGAAAGCCAGTTGTTTTTCGCACGCTTGATATTGGTGGAGACAAGCTTCTGCCATATCTTAAAACCAAGCCTGAAGAAAATCCGGCGCTTGGCTGGCGCGCTATTCGGATCGGGCTTGATCGGCCGGCGCTCTTGCGTAGCCAGCTTCGGGCGATGGTACAAGCCGCAGCTGGCCGTGAGCTGTCACTGATGTTTCCGATGATAGCAGAAGTGGCCGAGTTTCAGGAGGCGAAGGCCCTCCTCAACAAGGAGTTGGAGCGCGCCGAACAACGGAAAGACGGGCCACCGACGAAGGTAAATGTTGGCACTATGATTGAGGTTCCCTCAATTGTCTGGCAGTTGCCGCATTTGCTGAAGGAGGTTGATTTTATCTCCGTCGGATCAAATGACCTGATGCAGTTCTTTTTTGCGGTTGATCGCGGCAATCCTAAGATAAGTGATCGCTACGATACGTTAAGCCCAAGCCTTTTGCTGCTTCTGCGCAATATCGCGGAACATTGCGAGCAAGCTGGAAAGCCATTTTCTATCTGCGGTGATATCGCCGGCCGCCCTCTTGAAGCGATGGCATTGCTTGGTTTGGGATATCGGAATTTTTCCATGTCGTCTGAAACCCTGGGGCGGGTGAAGGAGATGGCCTTGAGCGCGGATATCAATAAATTGCAGAATTTTGTCCGGGGGCTTTGTCAGTCCCGTGATCATTCTGTGCGCGCTCAGCTGCGCGCCTTTGCCCGTGATCATTCAATAATAATATAGAGATTGAACTTTCCTTATTTTCGCCGATAATGGCGGATAAGCTGTTGAGACGAGTTAAATAACGGTAATTTGGCGTTCCATTATGGTGAAAGACAGCAAGCGGCGAGATGTCGTAACGCAGCCTAACCTGTTCGGCAGAAATGCGTCCAAGGAAAACAGGCTGTCGTTAAAGGCCCCCGAAGAGCATAGCGATCAATTGGAAGTGGAGGATGGCCCGCTTACTGTTGGCGCCCAGCTGCGTGATGCGCGAGAAGCAAAAGGGCTTTCCCTGCATCAGGTTGCAGATATTCTACGACTTCGTGCAAGTCAGGTTCATGCGCTGGAGGAGGGCAACTTCAACAGCCTGCCTGGCCAGACATTCGTTACTGGTTTTTTGCGGTCCTATGCGAATTTGCTTGATCTTGATGCGGTTGCGATTGTCGAACTCTACAAGAATGAGGAAGGCGGCGGATTACATGTGACATCCCTTGCGTTTCCGGAACCCTCCTCCGGCGGGAGTATTCCGGGTGCGGGTATAATGCTTGGGACATTTGTCGTAGCACTGATCTTGTTGGCCGGTTG
>CALEMG010000494.1 GCA_937910835.1 uncultured Alphaproteobacteria bacterium
GGCTTTCGGCCGCCCCATCATCCGTTTTTAGAACCACATCGCCGCATTAAATCGGCAAAAGCCCAAAAAACAACAGGGCTGCGCTTGAAATCAGGCCCATTACCGGAACCCAAAGCGGCACGACAAACACGCCGTCCGTCGGCTGTTGCCCCGCCATTATCAAACGAACCAGCGCAAGATTCACCACCGAAAACACGATAAGGACAATCGTCGATGTCGCCTCCGCCAACTGTGCAATCGGCAGAAGAGTTGCGAAAATCACCACTAGTGCGACAATCACGGCCGTCGCTGTAAGTGGCGTTCCGGTCACTGGATTAACGACTGAGAGAAAGGAAGGAAGGCTTTTTTGCACTGATAACCCATATATCACCCGGGATGCCATGATGATCTGGATCAACACACCGTTGGTCGTGGCAACAATGGCAATCAGCCGAAAAATGCCGGATGCGGTGCTTCCCGCCGCTTCGAAGACAAGAACAAGCGGTGCGGCGGAACCGGCGAGATCGGCCAAGGGCACCACTAGAACAACAACAGAAACCACCAGAAAATAAAGGATCGTCGCAACCAGGAGCGTGAGAATAATGCCACGCGGCATGTTTCTGTGAGGTTCAATTACCTCCTCCGCGACGTTCGCGATATCTTCAAAGCCGACGAAGGCAAAAAAGGCCAACAGGCTCGCGGAAATTATGCCTCCCCAGATAATCCCGTCAAATGGAGGCAGCAAACTACCGACATTCGACAATAAGGCGGGTTCGGCGCTCACGCCAAAGTAAATGACAAGGCCCAATCCCGTAATCTCTATCGCCGTAAAAACGGCAGCGATAAACACGGATTCAAGTATTCCCCATGCCGCAATGACGCCAACAATTAATATAATTACAATTGTCAGCAATATCTGGGGTAGCGGAATAATTTCCCCAATATAGGCGGCTGCGCCGATTGAAACCGCCGCAGAAGAGACAATTCCTGACGACGCGACCAGCAATCCGATAATCAGTGTCAGGGTACCAGAGTTAAATCCCGCCCGCACATAAGCGGCCTCGCCCGCACTGACAGGGTGCCGGGTTGATAGTTCGGCGTATGTAAAGCCCGTAAAAGCAACCACTGCAGCAGCCACCAGAAATGAAATCGGGGCATAGATACCAGCCCGCGCCGCCGTTGTTCCAACAAGCACATAGATCCCTGCGCCAATTGTCACGCCAAGGCCATAAAGAACAAGGAGAGGGAGTGTAAGCTTTCGCTTTAGTTTTGCCGGGCTTGCCGCCACGTCGTTCTTATCCAAGTCCAACATATTAAACCCCTGAAGGTCGGAACACCTTACTATCCACCATTAAACGCTCTTCTTGTTCAACAGTTGCTTAATATTACCACATCCTCTGTCGTCCAACATGAGACAAATCAAATCATCCAGTAAAATTTGCTGTCGGTGGGTCGCCCGCTAATTCTGAACAATGAAAATCCTCTCGACAGCTCGGAATTAAAGTGCGAACCTTTTTGATGGTTTACTTCCAGAACAGGGAACGGAAGCCACAGTCGAGGAAATACTGGCTATTTCATAACGACCGGAGGAGATTTACATGAAAAAATTACAGAAGCTGACCGCACGCCTTATGTTCTGTGTTGCGGCAACGACCTTTGCCTTGCCTGCGCCCCAGGCTTTGGCCGAGACACCACCGGACATGCTGGTCATCGCAAATCGCATTGATGATATTACCACGTTGGACCCTGCGGAATCTTTCGAATTCGCGGGAAGTGACGTTATTAGAAATGTATATGGCCGATTGGTCAATTTCGATCCGCTCAATCTGGAAAAGGGATATGAGCCGGATCTCGCGGAAAGCTGGACCGTTTCAGAAGATGGAAAAACCATTACCTTTACGATACGTGAAGGCGTGGCATTTCACTCCGGAAACCCTGTGACCGCGGAAGACGTCGAGTTTTCTCTGCGCCGCGTCGTCACTCTTGCCAAGACTCCATCATTTATCCTGACCCAATTCGGCTTTACGCCGGAAAACATTAATGAAACCATTGTTGCAGAAGGCGATACGGTACGCATCACAACAGACAAGAAATACGCGACCTCTTTTGTCCTTAACTGCCTGACCGCCACAGTTGGCGGGATCGTCGACAAAAAGCTGGTGATGGAGCATGAAAAGAATAGCGACCTCGGCAATGAATGGCTAAAAACCAATTCTGCCGGATCCGGCGCCTATAAAGTAGTTAGCTGGAAACCAAGCGAATCCGTAACCCTGCAGGCGAACGAGGATTTTCACCTTGGCGCGCCCGCGATGAAGCGGGTTATTGTCCGCCATATCCAGGAAAGCGCGACCCAGCGCCTGCTCCTTGAAAAAGGCGATATCGATGTTGCCCGTAATCTTAATCCGGAAGATGTTGCCGGTGTTTCAGGCAAGGAAGGTATCGCAGTCGACAGCGAATTACGTGGCCGCTTAATGTATGTCTCCCTCAATCAGACTCATCCTGAGCTGTCCAAACCGATAGTCGTAGAGTCATTTAAATACCTCATCGACTATACCGGTATGCAGGACAGTTTCCTGAAAGGCCA
>CALEMG010000495.1 GCA_937910835.1 uncultured Alphaproteobacteria bacterium
AAACGACCTTTCTGGTAGTATCGGCAAGCTTGCGGAGTTTGATGACCCTGAAGTCAAAGCCCTTTTTGAGGAGGCGCGAGATCGCATCAAGGCAAGCCCTGCCTTTCTGGGATGCATATCGAAGGGTGCGGAGCAGACAAACGACCTGTTCGCGCAAGGGTTCGATTTTCTGCTTTGCGCCGGGGATACGGGGCTAGTGTCAAGCGCGGCGGCTGACTTGCTGAAAAATCTCAAGAAGTAGACAGACCAACTTGTTGGGGGCAGCTAGCTACAGCGTCACATTGTGGCTGGCGGCGGCTTCGATGATCTGGCGCCATGTTTCCTCGTCAATGTCAATGCCATCAGCGCGGCGTTGCTCTCGCTGTGCCCGCTCTGGATCGCCCGGCAAGATGACATTGTCGAACCCGGCGCGCGGCGGGGAATCGCGGACATAGTCGCACATGGCTTTCATCTCGCTTGCGATATAGTCCATCTCCGTCAGGCGGGCCGGATCAATGACGATGGAAAGCATGTTGTTGATGATGCGTGTATCACGGACATTCTTGGGCTGGATCGTGCCACCACCACCGATGGCCCCGGTCAGCAACTCGCACATCAGCGCGAGGCCATAGCCTTTATGCTCCGCTAGCGGGAGGAGGGAACCAACCTCATCCGCGAACATGACACCGGGATCGGTGGAGGCATTGCCGTCCTTGTCGATAAGCAGACCTTCTTCCAATTCCTTGCCGCTGTTATGGGCAACGCGAATTTTTCCGAGCGCGACTTTGCTTGTGGCAAAATCAAGGATGATACGGGGTTCCTCAGTGGTATCGGGGAGGGAGATACAGATCGGATTGGTGCCGTAGCGGGCATCCGCACCACGATGTGGCGCGACAAGCCCTCTATGGCCGGTGACATTGACAAAATGAATGGAGACAAGACCCGCATCGGCGCATTGCTCCCCATAGGTGCCGACACGGCCGATATGATGAGCATTGCGAAGCGCGGAGAGAGCGAGACCGGTTTCCCGGGCGACTGAGATGGTCTCTGCCATTGCTTCGCGCGCAACGACCTGACCGAAACCGGCGCGGCCGTCGAAAACCAGAATGGAACCATCCTTTTTGACAAGCTCCACATGCTCATTTGGATGAAGTGAGCCTGCTTTGATGTTGTCGATATAACGCGGGATCATCCCGACGCCATGGCTGTCATGACCGGAAAGATTGGCGAGGACAAGGTGATCGGCGACAATTGCCGCCTCAATAGGTTCGCTCCCGGCGGCTTTAAAAATTTCCTCAACGAAATCCTGCAAGACATCATGCTCAATACGCATAAATCGATCTCTCCTATTATTATTGTTTTATATTGCGGTCATGCCGCCATCGACAACAAGCTCAGAACCAGTTACATGGCGTGCCTCGTCGGAGGCGAGGAAGAGAATGCAATTGGCTATGTCCACCGGCTCCGCAGGGGTTTTTAACGGAACACGCCCGGGAATTGCGTCCCAGCCCTGATCAACATTCCCGCCATACATCCCCATCAATTCGTCGCCCATATTGGTGCGGACAGGATCGGGATGCACGGAATTACAGCGAATGCCATAGTCCTTGTTGGCGCAGTGAATGGCGACGGGCTTGGTCAGCTGTCGTACCGCAGCTTTCGATGCGCCATATGCCGCGAGCGTTGGCGTGCCGATAATGGCAGCAACGGAGGATATATTGACGATGGAGCCGCCCCTGCCCTTCATCGCCTTAACGGCGGCCTGACAACCCAGAAAAACGCCCTCGACATTCACCTTTTGAATAGCCTGCCAATGGGCGAGATCCGTATCCTCAATGGTTTGGTGGTCCCCGATTGCGAGAATGCCGGCGTTATTCACCAGAATATCTAGCCCAGCAGTTTCTTCGGCAGCCGCGGCCATTGCCCGTTGCCAGTCCTCTTCTTTCGAGACGTCCTGCGCCAGGAACCGTGCTTTTGCACCGAGGTCTTTCGCCGCAGCCTCCCCCGCCTGTGTATCGATATCCGTCATCAGGACATGTGCCCCTTCTTCGATGAAACGACGGGACGTTGCAAGGCCAATTCCTGTTGCGGCGCCTGTTACCAGCGCGACTTTGTTTGCTAATCTATCCATGATCTCCCCTTTATTATTTTTATGGCGCCCATGACGAAGCGCCGCCTTTTAAAGATTTGGCGTCCGGCTATCTTTCCACATACCTCCGTAATTTGCGAGACGGAAAGTCGCAGTATTAGAAATTGAATAGGTCGAATAGGTCGGGGATGGGATTACGTGCGGCTATCAGCCAGTTGCTCGGGGGTAAGGATCGCGTCTTCGAAATCATCGAACTGGTTTGTCTCAATCAACGACCGCAAATTGTCCACATATTCCTGCCCCTTTTCAGAATAGACATGCAGCGTATCAAGGAGGGAGGAGGCACCAAACGCGGATTGCATGTTCGAATGACGGCGGGCGCGAACTTCTCGGAACTCGGCATAGGCCGAATGGGAATTAAGATTGTGAACATAGGCCGCGATCGAGTCGGCGATAGAGTTGAACGCCTTTACTTCATGGGTTTCATCGTCGGCCCTGTCTTCCGGTACAATCCCTTTGCCGGTAGACCAGACCCGTTGACCGAAGAGCGCATTGCCTTCTCGGGCGAAACGTGCCGTGCCCCATCCCGATTCTTCCACGGCCTGGGCAAGCGCCAGCGATACAGGGACTTTGTCGACCTTCAGTAGCAGTTGTTCCGGGTCGATAGCATCCTCTCGGTAGCGGACAGCCATCTCATCAAGCCAATATCGGTCTGCGGGGCGGAGGTTATGATTCCCAGATTTATCTTGAAGGAGGGTCGAAAGACGCTCTCGCCGATCCATGATTTTCTCATTGGTGCTTAGAATGAGGGGCAACACAATCTTGATAAAGGCCTTCTTGCGCTGGTCCACGTCTGTAATGTCGGCAATATCAACCGGGACCTGCTTAACGTAAAAGCGTGGTACAGGCTGTCCATTACGAATGTCCCGCAATTGGTAATCTACCTGACCTAAGGCGGCATCCAAAGAGGCCATGTCGAATTGGTCGGCTTGTTCAAGCTCTGGAATACTTCCCGCGTTGCGAACGAGCGAAGACGTGCTTTTGGCAAACAATGCCCGGCTCTCACCATAGGACGCAGTGCGGACATCATATGTACTATTAATAAGTTCAGGCACCAGATACGCCGTCACCAGAATCAGTCCTGCCAACGTCGCGATCTTGTTTGATTTAATACCGGATTTGAATAGCTGCATGATTAAATTCGCATTGTGCCCTAAGCCATCTAAATGTGCCACATACTAAAATACTATATATAGACAGCACTGCGTTCTCTTACGCAATATATAGGCCCAAAATGCTTGTTAGGTCACTTTGAGCCGAAGATGAAATATGTGGGTCTCTATCTATGATATCAAGAGCAGATTTTTTCACGAAAATTTTTTCAATTGATTCAAGTGGTTATAAAATTTTCGCCGGATTAGCTCAAATTTAGCCCAAATTAAAATGGGCTAAATAGCGAATCGAATGGTCGGCGCAGACGGTAACAAGAACTGCCAAGATCAAGTCACCGCGTCCAATTGCCGGGTTGTCAGATTTCCCGGTACCACGGTAATCGGGATAGCGAAAGTACCGGACATCTCCCCGACAAGGCTCTTTATCAGAGGGCCGGGCCCGCCGGTATCCGGCGACGCGGCGAGCACAAGGACGCGGATATCGGAGTCTTCCTCGATCAGTGCCAGGACTTCCTCTTTCTTATGCCCATTACGGATGACGAATTCCGGCACGATGGTCGTTTCCTTCTGAATCTCCTCCGCGAGGTTCTGCAGGAGTTCTTCAGCGGCTTCGCGAGCCTCTTCCCGCATCGCCTGCTCCACACCCATCCAGTGCTGAAACTCAGGCGGTTCAATGACATAGAGCAGGATCACACCTCCGCCAACGTGCCAAGCCCGGCGGCTGGCGAAGCGGATAGCCGACTTGCATTCCGGCGTTTCGTCGACGACGACAAGAAATTTGTTGCGCGCGCCGCTCTGGGTCTCCTCTGACATAAAGACTCCGTCAGTTGTTTTTGGGAAAATTATCCTGCCACTATCGGCATGGTTATTTCAAGAGAATGTTGCTGATCTCTTGCAACTGTGTGCGGGCGCGTAATACATAGAAGCCCTGAGCTGTCAGGTGATTGGGGAGAAGCTGGGAATCCGGCGCGGCATTGACGACGATAAAGGGGTCAAGGTCGATCACGGACTTGAGGCTTGCCAGCATCTGTGCCCATACATTGGTAAGGTTACGCTCCTTGATCAGGCTCTCATAGTCTTGCGACAGCGCCTTTAGCAGTAAGTAGTAGCCATACGCCTGCCCTTTGACGCCATAGAAAATATCATCTGCCTTGAAATCGATAATATCGCCGGAATTTTCATCGATATGCTTGTCGATTGTCGCCGTGGATGACCCGATATCAAGGGCAATTCGGTCAAGCGTCGCGAGTAAGTTGTCGGCGCGTTTTTCGAAGACTGCCTTTCCATCCGCCAGCCGCTTATTGTAACTGATGAGAGAGGAGCGGGCCTTCTCATATTGTTCTTCCGATGCGGCTGTTGGCAGCAAGGAAACCGACGGATCCCAAGCCCATTTCGTGCCTGAATATTGAAGCAACCCTGCGGCTTCCTGCAAATCAGGATCCGTCTGGCTTGATCCGCGGGTTCGGCCGATCTGGTCGGTCAGCTCAAACCCGAACCGCGCAAGGGCTGATATAACCCCCTGTTGGTAATTCGGCATATTGTCCAAGGCCGCAGACGGCATGAAAAAAGGATCATTTGCTGTCCAGCGATTGACATTGATTTCACGATCAATCAGTCCGGCCATCATATCCACCGCATGGCTACCCCCGGCAACAACATTCGTTCCGGTTGGAATAAAATCGGTGTCATCCTCGATATTGTTGATCATGATCATGCCGACGGGATAATAGAGTAGCAGGAACAACAGAATGAGCAATGCGAAGACTTTCCAGCTTCGCTTCGCGCTTTCCCGAACCGCCGCGGCACCTCGACCAATCCGTTTTGTCTCTGGGCCGCTACTGCCGATTTCGCTCATCTATCCTGCCCCGTCACCGCGTGATCCGTTCATGTGGCTTCTATTAAAGATGTATGTTGTTTTGGCTCGACTTACAAGCGGCCTTCCTCACGGGCGGATAAATCCGACAACTTCTTTCACCTCTGCCATTACAGGTGCCGCGAGGGCAGCGGCGCGCTCTGCCCCTTCTTTCAAGATGGCATCCACATGCGCCGGGTCGGCCATGAGTTTTTTCATCTCCTCGCCTACGGGTCCGAATTTCTCAACCGCCAGATCTGTAAGTGCTGGTTTAAAGGTGGAGAAAGGCGCTCCGGCAAACTCATCGAGAACCGCTTGCTTGCTGAGATCGGCAAGCGCAGCATATATGCCAACAAGGTTGGCAGCTTCCGGCCGACCTTTCAAACCCTCTTCCGTTTCAGGTAGCGGATCGGCGTCCGTTCGCGCCTTGCGGAGTTTTTTTGCGATGCTGTCCCGGTCATCCGTAAAGGTGATGCGCGAATAATCACTCGGGTCGGACTTCGACATTTTCTTGGATCCGTCCCGCAGGGACATGACACGGGTGGCCTCACCAAATATGAGCGGTTCCACCAGCGGGAAGATTTCCCTTTCATAATCATTGTTGAATTTCTGCGCGATATCGCGCGTCAGCTCCAGATGCTGCTTCTGATCCTCCCCAACCGGAACATGTGTCGCCTTATAGGCGAGGATATCGGCGGCCATCAGATTGGGATAGGCATAGAGGCCGACAGATGCATTCTCCCGGTTCTTGCCTGCCTTCTCCTTGAACTGGGTCATGCGGTTCAACCAGCCGAGCCGCGCAACGCAATTGAATATCCAGGCGAGCTCAGCGTGAGCCGCGACGGTGCTCTGTGCAAAAATAATCGAGCGCTTGGAATCTACCCCTGCCGCCAGATAAGCGGCCGCGACTTCCCGGGTATTGCTGCGCAAGTCCGTTGGATCCTGCCAGACCGTGATGGCATGCATATCGACGGCGCAATAGATGCATTCATAGTTATCCTGCAATCCAACGAAGTTACGAATGGCACCGAGATAGTTACCGAGATGAAGATTTCCGGTTGGCTGAACACCTGAGAAAATACGAGACATGACTAAAAGCTCCTCACGCTTTGGACACGGGTCCCAAAATTGACGGGCTGACGATCAGGCCGCCGGGGCCGGGAAAGGGCTACTGCCCGGGAATTGATCCCGGCCTTATTGCAGGAGCCTTGCGGATCGTCAACAGATTTACGCGTCCGGGCGGCGTTTCAGCATGGATTTTATTTCCGGCAGGCGCGCCGTACCTGTGAGAATACTGCTGACCGCATAGAGCGCGCCGCCGCCAACAACAAGTACGATGAGGGCACCTACTCTATCTGTCAGGCCACCTGAAAAAGCATTGGCCAGATATTCCTGCGCGAAGTAGAGCCCGGTAGCCATTATGGCGGAGGCGACGATCATACCCGCGAGCCGTCGGAGTAGTCGTGTATCTGCGGTATAATGGCCGCGCCGCCGCAGAATCACAAACAGAAGCACGACGTTAAACCAAGATGAGAGGGAGGTTGCGAGCGCAATACCAACATGATCCAGGTAGCGGATGAGCAGCAGGCTCAAAACCACATTCAATATCATGGCGAGAACGCCGACAACCACAGGCGTTGTCGTATCTTCACGGGCAAAAAATCCGGGCGCGAGAATTTTAACAAGAACATAGGCGGGTAAACCGGTCGCGAAGGCAAGCAGGGCAGCTGCTGTCGAACGACTTGCTTCGACCGTAAACTCTCCATGCTGAAACAGGACGGAGGGAATTTCCTCCGGGATAACGATCAAGGCCGCCGCGGCAGGCAATGTCAGCAGCATGGAAAGTTCCATCGCGCGGTTCATGCTGTTCATTGCGGTTTTATCTTCCCCGGTGCGAAGTTGCCGCGAAAGCATCGGCAGCAGCGCTGTTCCGACAGCGATTCCGATCACACCCAGCGGAAGCTGATACACGCGATCGGCGTAATAGAGATAGGAAATGGATCCGGTCGCCAGAAACGACGCGATAATTGTCCCGACTAGAATGTTGATCTGCATGACGCCTGCGCCAATCGCGCCGGGCAGCATTAAGCGGAAAAGACGCTTTATATCGTCGTTGAAGACAGGTCGGCGAAACTTTATCGCGATTTCCACGCGTTTGCACGCAATGGCAAGAAATATAACCTGTGCCAGCCCAGCAAGGGCAACCCCGATGGCCAGCAACATGCCAACATCGGCCTCCGTCTGGCCAATCCCGATCAGCAGGCAGGTGATCAGGATGATATTGAGCAAGATAGGTGCCGCGGCCATTGCCGCGAACTTATAAAAAGCATTCAATATGCCGCCCAGAAGGGCAACAATCGCCATCGCAGTAAGGTAGGGAAAGGTGATGCGGGTAAACTCGACCGCTAAGTCAAAGCGCAATCCGTCCGGCGCAAACCCGGGCGCCAGCAACAGCATCATGACGGGCATGAAAATCATGAAAAGAGCGGAAAAAATAAGAAGGAAACCGACCAGAATGCTTAACGCGTGGCCTGCAAACTCCAGCGCAATGTCTTTGCCTTCTGCTTCCAGTTTGCGCGCGAAAAGTGGGATAAAGGCTGCAGAAAACGCGCCCTCTGCCACCAGGCGGCGAAACATATTTGGAATGCGAAAAGCGACGAAAAATGCGTCCGCCACCGGCCCGGCGCCCAATACTGACGCCATCAGAATATCGCGTAAAAACCCGAGGACGCGACTGATCATGGTAAAGCCACCGACAGTGGCCACGGACTTAATCAAACTCATGCATTTCCTATAGCACAGGCAGGCCTGTGCTGCCCATCAGCTTCCGCTGCTCGCGGCCTTTTTTGTGCGGGTCGCTTTTCTTTTCGGCTCCATGTCTTCAGTAAGGGCGAGAAGTAGTTTCTTCTCAATATTGGCGAGCTTGACCTTGTTGGTGATCTTCAGACCAAAGCTGTCCTTCACATAGAAGACGTCAACCGCCCGTTCGCCATAAGTGGCGATATGCGCTGATGAGATGGAAAGGGATAATGTGAACAAAGTTCGCGCCAGGTTAGCGAGCAGGCCTGGGCGATCGCGACCCCGTACCTCAATCACCGTATGGGTATTGGACGCCTTGTTATCGAGAATGACTGCCGGTTGAACGGTGAAAATCTCGGTTCGGCTCGGCAAGCTCGATTCCCGCCGGTTGACAATTTCCAGATGCGGTTTGCGTGTGCCTTGCAGAGTATCCTCAATCGTCTGACGCAGCTTGTTCATGCGCCCCCGCTGATCGTAAACCTTGCCCTCCGAATCCTGAATATAGAAGGTATCGAGCGCCATACCGTCCGTTGTCGTATGAATTTTCGCGTCTACGATATTGGCGCCGCTAACCGACATTGCTCCGGTAATCCGTGAAAAGAGCCCCGGATGGTCAGCCGTATAAACGATAACCTCTGTAACTGACCGAAAGGGGTCGCTTTTAGATTCGATAGTGAAAAGAGCTTTTTCTTTGTCTGCTTTTCGCATCAGCTCTGCATGGATGACGCGGTCTTCACTGCTGGTGCCGATCCAGTAGGATTGATAGAAACGTCTGATATGGGCCCCGATCTCGTCTTTTTTCCACGTATTCAGAAGCTCGCGTAATTCCTCTTGGTAATGCTTGGCCCGCTCCTCCCGGCCTTCGGAGATATGACCGCCGGTAAGTGCGTTTTCCGAGGCGTAGTAAAGCTCGCGAAGAAGCTGACCTTTCCAGCCGTTCCAGACATTCGGCCCGACCGCACGGATATCCGCGACCGTCAGGACAAGCAGAAGTCGCAAACGCTCCGGGCTTTGAACGATTTTGACGAAATCCTCAATGGTTTTCGGGTCCGATATATCTCGTTTGAACGCAAAGGCACTGAACGCCAGATGATACCGCACAAGCCAGGCAACCGTCTCCGTTTCCGACGGCGACAGCCCGAGCCGGGGGCAGAGTTTTTCCGCGACCTCAGCTCCCAGAATAGAGTGATCGCCACCGCGTCCCTTGGCGATATCATGGATTAGCACGGCGCAGTAGAGTACATTCCGCTACTCGTTCTTTGGCATTAGGTTGTTAGAGAGTGTATGATCCTCTTTCAAGGCGCCATCCTCAATCTGCGAGATGATTCCGATTTCACGGATCGTATGCTCATCCACGGTATAGACATGATACATATCATGCTGCATCTGGGCGACGACGCGCCCGAAATCGGGAATAAAGCGACCGAATATCCCCGCCTCATTCAGGCGCCGCAGGGTCGTTTCCGGATCCTTGCGGCTGGTCATCATCTCAAGAAAGAGCTGATTGGCGCGTTCGTCGCTGCGGACGCTGCGGTTGATCAGCTTGAGGTCCTGGCGGATCAGACGGAGCGCATTCGGATGGACATCCAAGCCTTTTTCCTGGGCTAGATGGAACAGCTCCAGCATTCGGACCGGGTCTTCCTTAAAATCATTATCATGGGCCACATTGATACGTCCGCTATCGACGACGTAGCCTTTCAATTTCCGCTTGGCG
>CALEMG010000496.1 GCA_937910835.1 uncultured Alphaproteobacteria bacterium
CGCCAATTTCCGGTTGAGACACGGTTTCTAGAACGACCAACCTCCAAACGGATCGAACAAGCAGTGGCCGCGTTGGTGGAACAGGTGATTGACGAAGATGAAGGCGATATTCTCGTTTTCCTGCCCGGCACAGGTGAAATCAAGCGCGCAGAGAAGCTGCTGGCGGGATCTACTAAATTGATTGGTTCGCGGGTGTTGCCGCTTTACGGAAATTTGCCTGCCCGTGATCAGGACCGGGCCATTCTGCCCGACCCTGCCGGAATACGGAAAATAGTTCTGTCGACTGACATTGCGGAAACCAGCCTCACTATTGAAGGGGTACGAATTGTCATCGATGCGGGCTTGGCGCGCAATCCAGTCTTCGATCCAAATAGCGGTATGACAGCGCTGGTAACCCGGCGAGTCAGGCGCGCTTCCGCTGATCAACGCCGTGGCCGGGCTGGTCGGCTGGGACCGGGTATTTGCTATCGGTTATGGACCGCAGCGGAGGATCGCGGGCTTATCGAATATGCGCCACCCGAAATCATGAATGCGGACTTAAGTTCTTTCGTCCTCGAACTCGCCAATTGGGGTGTTCAGGACGCGGCGGAGCTTTCCTGGATGGATGCGCCGCCGGCGGGACCATATGCGCAAGGGCGGGATATGCTGCGGGCGCTTGGAGCCATAGATGAAACAGGAAAAATCACTGCGCTGGGGCAGGAGATTGTTAAATTGCCGCTTCAGCCAAGGCTGGCCGGAATGTTGTTGCAGGCCCGGGAGGTCGGAGAAGAGGCCCTTGCGGCGGATATCGCGGCATTGTTGTCCGAAAGAGATATCGTCCGTCGCGATCCGGAATTCCCTAATTCCGATATTCGCTCCCGGTTGGATCTTCTCGAAGAGGCGAGAAAGGGCAAAGCAAAAAAAGGAGGCTTCGGCTCTGTCCAGCATGTTTTGCGCGTGAGCAATGATCTCGCCCGCAGGCTTTCGGTAAAGGACACCCTAAGGGATGCTAGCCTTGCCGGGCGATTGCTTGCCTTCGCCTACCCCGACCGGATCGGTGAATTGCGGCAGGGGAGTGAGGTGCAGTACCGTCTTTCCGGTGGCCGTGGTGCCCGGCTTGCTGAGAATGACAGGCTCAAGGGGGAGCCGTATCTCGTCGTCGCAGAGTTGGACGGGAAGGGTCGGGATGCACGGATTGATCTTGCCGTGCCGATTACATCTGCGGAGATCGAAGAAAATTTTAAGGATCAAGTAGCCTCTCACCGCCGCGTTTACTGGGATGAGAAGAAAGAGCGGGTTGTTGCTGTTGAGGAGCAAAAGTTGGGGGCACTGGTGCTGGAAAGCCGTCGCATCGAGAAGCCAGCGCCTGAAGAAATCGCAACGGCTTTGCTAGATGCGATACGGGGTAAGGAGCTAAAGGCGCTTCCTTGGAACTCTGACAGCCTGTCGTTTGTCGCCAGGGTCAATTTCGCGAGGCATCACGACGTGCAAGGTGAATGGCCGGATATGTCTCTTCCCGGGCTGGAAGGAGCGCTAGAGGACTGGCTTTTGCCCTACCTTGCAGGCCTGACATCGCTCCCGGGTTTACAGCGATTGAATCTGATAGAAATACTGAAAAACCGACTGAGCTGGGAACAGCAGCAACGTCTGGATAAATTCGCACCGTCAACTATTCTGGTGCCGAGTGGCTCACATATCCGTCTCGATTACAATAATCCAGAAGCACCTGTCCTTGCCGTGCGCTTGCAGGAAGTCTTTGGCCTAAGCGACGTTCCGAAACTGGCGGAGGGGCATGTTCCCGTGTCTATCCATCTTCTTTCCCCTGCTCGACGGCCAGTTCAGATCACGCAGGATCTAGCGAGTTTTTGGCAAAACACCTACACAGACGTAAAGAAGGATTTGAAGGGACGCTATCCGAAGCATTACTGGCCGGACGATCCGATGCAGGCCGAAGCAACCCATCGCATCAAGCACCGCAAAGCCTAGGCGATCTTCAGGTTAGATGGCGGCGAGGCAAGCAACTAGAATAAAAATCTCCGACATCTGTTGAATGGCGCCCAGAACATCGCCGGTTTGCCCACCAATCTGGCGGTTTGCAATCATTCCCATCAAGCTTGCGCCGATTATCCCTGACATGAGGGCGATAGCACCGAGCTGCGGGCCAAGTACGAGTATCGCGATGAGAACACAGATAACCGTTGAAACCAGTGGTGCTATTATATCGGGGCGTCCTGCGCCATGCCCCAGCCCGTCCTCGCGCGCAGTTGGCATAAGATAAAGGGCCCATGTCATCATACCACGGCTGAGCGTAGCGGCCACCACCAAGAACGCAAAGCCCAAGAGCGGGTCCGGCATGCTGCCGAGAACGGCTATCTTCAGGCCGATAACAATGATGAGCGCTGTAACGGCATAAGTTCCGACGCGGCTGTCCCGCATGATCGCGAGCTTTTTTTCCTTGTCGGCTCCACCACCGAACCCGTCCGCAACATCGCCGATCGCATCCTCATGCAGCGCGCCGGTGACGATAATCTGCACGGCCATGGCCAGAATGGCGGAAACAAGGAGAGGCAAGCCCATATACGCCGCGAGGATATAAACCGTACCAGAGGCCCCGCCAACAATCAGTCCGATCAGCGCGAAGGCGCGGCAGGCAGTCTTGAGAGCAGACATGTCAAAGGTAAACCCCGGCTTGATCGGCAAGCGTGTCAGAAAGACTAGAACCACCATAAAATCCTGCACCCAGCCGCCCTTGTAAACCTTGCGATTGTCGGATTGAGGATCGGTCATGTCAGCCTATTTCAGTTTCTGCGGAAGGCCTGCCGTTATAAAATACACTTCATCGGCTATTTCCGCTATCTGTTGATGAAGCCGCCCTGCATGATCCCGAAAGGCGCGGGCGAGGACATTGTCGGGGACGATGCCTTGGCCGACTTCATTCGATACGAGAACTACTGGGCCGGGAAGGGGGCGCAACGTGGCGGCGAGTTCCCCGAACTCCTCCTCAACGGGGCGTTCGTCCGCCATCAGGTGCGCGTAGAAGCCGGGCGGGCGGCGGACGGTCT
>CALEMG010000497.1 GCA_937910835.1 uncultured Alphaproteobacteria bacterium
CAGGCGTTGTCGGTGCGCTCGCCATTGCCGAACCAGGTTCCCTCCACACGGTCCGCACCTGCCATTATGCCGAACTCGGCGGCAGCAACGCCCGTGCCCCGGTCATTATGTGGATGCAAACTCAGGAGAACTTTATCCCGGTCGGGCAGATTGCGATGCATCCATTCGATCTGATCGGCATAGACATTGGCGCTCGCAACCTCAACTGTCGCCGGCAGGTTGATGATGATCTTGTTATCCGTCGTCGGCTTCCAGATTTTCATGACCTCTGCGCAAACCTCGCAGGCATAGTCAAGCTCCGTCTGGGTAAAGCTTTCCGGTGAATATTCCATCTGCACCAGAGTTTCCGGCATTTCATCAGCAAGTTGTCGAACCAGTTTCGCGCCCTCGATCGCGATCTGCTTGATCCCAACCTTATCGAGGTCAAACACCACCCGACGCTGCAATGTAGAGGTAGAGTTATACAGATGGACAATGGCCTGTTTTGCCCCCTTGATACTCTCGAAGGTACGGCGAATTAATTCTTCCCTCGCCTGAGTCAGCACCTGAATCTTTACATCATCAGGAATCTCTCCTTCCTCGATCAGGAAGCGGACAAAATCAAAATCCGTCTGGGAGGCAGAGGGAAAGCCGACCTCGATTTCCTTGAAACCAAGTTCGACCAGATGGCGGAACATGCGGAGTTTACGCTCATGCCCCATGGGTTCAATCAGCGCCTGGTTACCGTCGCGCAAATCCACGCTGCACCAGATCGGAGCTTTATCGAAGGCGTTCGTCGGCCATTGCCGGTGCGGTATAATGATAGGCGAAAAGGCCATGTATTTTTCGCCGGGTGTGAATGTCATGTTGAATTCCTCTTGTCTCGCTTGGACGCCACGCGTCCTTTATTTCTCATATATTCAGTTCAATGCAGCCTGCATACGGTAGCCGGACGCTGCGCGAATCCGAACGACCGCCTGGAAGTCGAGAGAGCCCCCCGGAGGAGCACAAATACTCTTCCTGCCGTAAACCGTTTAAATTTTCAGAGATGGACGACCCAGAGGTCTTCGTTACATACATTCGTTTACACGACAATTTTGAGAATAGGACAGCTTTCGCCCCGGCACCAGTTTCAGAGTGCCGGGCCAATAAGTCGCAGGCTCAATAGTCGGTTCGAATTCGTCATAGGTGGAAATCTAGTCATTCAACGTCATTAGTCAAGCCAAAAGCGGGCTTTCCCGCGCTCACAACCTTAGATATCCATATCCATGAACGGATCTTCATAGTCATTTTCATGAAATCCGAAAAGCTTCCAGCTTTCGGCCATATGCTGATCAAGCGGCGCCGCCACCGTCAAATCACCTCCGTCAGGATGCGAGATCGTTATCTCCCGCGCATGCAGATGCATTTTCTTGCTGACGATGCCGTCAAGAAAGGCTTCCGTCCCCCCGTACTTTCCATCCCCGACGATCGGCGTGCCCAGAGCCACAGCATGAACGCGCAGCTGATGCGTACGCCCGGTGAGGGGCTTGAAGGCAACCCAGCAGGCCCTCTGCGCGGCAAGCTCAACTACCGAGTAATCCGTGATTGCCGTCTGCCCTTCCCGATCCACAACCACTTTCTCTCCGTTGGAGGTAACGATCTTGGCAAGGTTATAGCTGATCGTTCCTTCGCGCGGTTTCGGCACACCTGCGAGCAACGCCCAGTATATCTTTCGCGTTGTCCGGCGCTTGAACGCCTCCGCTAGATGCTTCGCCGCTTGCCTTGTCCGCCCCAGCACAAGAACACCAGATGTATCCTTATCCAGACGGTGCACAAGACGCGGCTTTTCCGGATAATCGAACCGC
>CALEMG010000498.1 GCA_937910835.1 uncultured Alphaproteobacteria bacterium
AAAACCGGTAACAGAGAGTGATATCCTGCTCATATAGGCCAACTGTACCAGGTCCCGGAAGGAAACGACCTGATTTCCGACGCGAATACGGTTTGGCAGGAAGGTGATGTTTGTCAGCTTTGTGCCGTAATACTCGGCCGCAAATTTTGTAAGGCGTTCCTTGATTGCGATGGCAGCGGCCGCTGCGGCCTTTCCATTAATATCCGCCCCGGAGGAAGCTGCAGTTGCGGATGTGTTTGGCACTTTATCTGTTCGTGTCGCGGTGATTTTTACTCGCTCAATATCGATCTGGAGAATTTCCGCAACCACCTGCGCGACCTTGATATAAAGACCTTGTCCCATTTCTATGCCGCCATGATTGATCATCACGCTGCCGTCAGTATAGACATGCAGCAATGCGCCAGCCTGGTTAAGGTGTGTTGCGGTGAACGAAATGCCGAATTTCACCGGCGTAAGGGCGATGCCTTTCTTGAGGTAGGGACTGGTCTCGTTGAAGGCGCGGATAGCCTTACGACGTGCGGCGTAGTCAGAGCTCTTTTCAAGCTCGGCAACTATCTCCGGAGCGATGTTGTCTTCTACCGTCATTTGGTACGGCGTGACATTGCGCGACTTTTTGCCATAGAAGTTGGCTTTGCGAACGTCAATTGGGTCCTTGCCAAGGTAGCAGGCGATGGCATCCATCATCCGCTCCGGTGCGAGCATCCCTTGCGGGCCGCCGAAACCACGGAATGCGGTGTTGGAGACCGTGTGGGTCTAGCAGCGGTGGGAGATTATCGTCACATTCTCAAAATAATAACAATTATCCGCATGGAACATCGCACGATCATTGATAGAGGCTGATAAATCTGCGGACCGTCCACAACGGGAGGCAAAGATAAACTCTGCACCGCTGACGCGCCCGTTATCATCAAAGCCCATTTCAACAGTCACGACAAAATCATGCCGCTTGCCGGTCATAATCATGTCGTCGTCCCGGTCTAGGCGAATTTTCGCGGGACGCCTAGTCAGCTTTGTCGTGAGGCCGGCAATGGCCGCGAACCAGGCACCTTGAGTCTCCTTACCGCCAAAGCCGCCCCCCACGCGCCGAACCTCGACGGTGACGGCGTGATCCGATAGGTCCAGGAATTTTGCGACATTGTGTTGAATCTCTGTCGGATGTTGAGTGGAGGAGTATACGAAAATATCATCGTCCTCTCCTGGCAAGGCTAGGGCGACATGACCCTCCAGATAGAAATGATCTTGCCCGCCGATTTCAAATCGCTGCGTAAGGCGATGCTTTGCTGCCTTTATCGACGCGGTGGCATCACCACGTCGAATTTCCCGTGTTGGCAGGACGAAGGATTTGGCGGCCATCGCCTGTTCAACAGTGACAATCGCGGGCAGTTCTTCATATTCAATAATGGCCAGCTTCGCCGCTGCTCTTGCCTGGTCGAGCGTTTCGGCGGCAACCGCAAAAAGTGATTGCCCAGCATATTCGACAATTTCTTCCGCGAATACCGGATCATCACCCGCAATTGGGGACGCATCATTAACTCCCGGCACATCATCCGCTGTCAACACGACAACGACACCCGGCGCGTGCCGCACTGCCGAAACATCCAGCTTCAGGATTTTTGCGTGGGCCTTGTCGCTCTGGGCAATGTAAAGATTCAAGAGATCTTTGGGTTCCGCAATATCGTCGATGTAGAGGGCTTCACCAGCGACCTGTTTCGTGGCGCTATCGTGGTGTCTGGATGCATGAACCGTGCCCCGGATTGCATTCCGGCTGAGCGGCGGGTTACGCATAGGCGAGCCCTCCTTCCCCAAGCAGGCGCGTGGGAACATCGGGCGTTGCCGTTTCAATATAGAATTTTCGAAGCAGGTTTTGCGCCGCGAGCATCCGATATTGATTGCTGGCCCTCATATCGGTGAGCGGCTGGTAATCCTTCTCCATAAGAGACAAAGCGTTTGATATCGTCGCTTCGTTCCAGATCTGTCCGATAATTGCCTTTTCCGTGATATGCGCGCGCTTTGGGGTTCCAGCCATACCGCCATAGCAAATTCGGATATCTTCGACAGTATCCCCTTTCAGCGTGAGGTGAAAGGCAGCGCAAACGGCCGAGATATCCTGATCAAATCGCTTGGAGATTTTATAAGTTGCGAATTTCGCATCTGCCTTGGGGAGAGGGACGGTAACAGCCTCGACAAATTCCCCAGGTTTCAAATCCTGTTTGCCGTAGTCGATAAAGAATTCCTCAAGCGGGATATCGCGTGGGCCATCTTTGGAGCGTAAATGAAGCCGCGCGTCCAGGGCTATCAGGGCAGGCGGGGTATCGCCAATGGGGGAGCCATTGGCAATATTGCCTCCAATGGTGCCGCTATTGCGGATCTGGGTGGACGCGATACGGCGGATCAGTTCCCCAAAATCAGGATAAAGCTCTGCAATTGGGGCCCAGGCTTCGCTATAGGTCGCGCCGGCTCCAATTTTCAGGCTGCTTTCCTGTGTTTCGATGCTTTTAAGCTCCTCAATCTGGCCAAGATAGATAACCGTCGCCAAATCTCGATGCTGTTTGGTGATCCAAAGCCCGACATCTGTAGCTCCGGCGAGAAGTGTCGCCTCTGGATGGCTTGCGAGAACATCTGTCAATTCGTCAACCGTCTTCGGCGCAAAATAGCTCCGGCCTTGCCATGTTAGGTGAAGCCCAGGTTCTTTTTCAAGGGCTGCTAGCAGCGCGGATGTGGCTGTCATCTCTGCGTGGAACTTATCCTTTTCGCCTGATTGAGCGATTGCTATGGCGGTATCTACGATTGGTCCATAACCTGTGCAGCGACAGAGGTTCCCTGCCAAGACGTTATTGATATGGGATCTTTCGGCTTTCGCACCCGAATGCATTTCCGCAAAGAGGGACATGATAAAGCCCGGTGTACAGAAGCCGCATTGCGTCCCGTTGGCTTGCACCAGAGCCTTTTGCACTGGATGTAGGCCACCGTCTTTTCCCTTAAGGTCTTCAACCGTGATGAGTTCCTTGCCATCGAGAGTGGGCAGGAACTGAATGCAGGCATTGACGGCCTTATACTCAAGATTTCCTTCTATCAACTCCCCAAGTACAACAGTGCAGGCTCCGCAGTCCCCTTCGGCGCAACCCTCTTTCGTGCCGGTCAGCGATTTCTCATACCGAAGATAGTTCAGCACGGTTTTTGTCGGGTCGACATTCTCCAACTCGACAATCTCACCCCGATGAACATATCTTACCTTTTGGCGCATAGGAGATGTCCAATCGTGCATTTTATCTTCATATCGATCCGTCCCATCGCCCTTAACTTCCCCGATAGGTGGAGTAGCCAAAGGGGGAGATAAGCAGGGGAACGTGATAATGAGCCTCCGTGTCGGCTATTCCAAATCGGAGAACTACCTCATCGAGAAACTTGGGTTCTGGTAAGGCAACGCCGCTATTGTCAAAGTAAGCCCCTACATGAAAATGAAGCTCAATCTGGCCTTTTGAAAAAGAGTCTCCATCAAGAAGGGGGTCATCACACCGTCCATCATCGTTCGTGTGGCTGGTTTTGATCAGCGTCCACTCATTGTCTGCTTGTCGGTAAAGATCAACCCGAATTCCTTTTCCGGGAGCACCGGTGGCAGTATCGAGAACATGCGTTGTCAGTTTGCCCATAGCTGTCCTTAAAGAATGGCCTTAGCCCCGCTCCCCCGCAGGGACAGTCAAAACTTTGCATTACACAATCAGGATTGTCTACATAATTTATTATTTTTGTATACAATAATATCTTATATTGTATAAACAGGATGAGGGAATTTAAAAGATTTAAGGAAAACATATGAGCCGGACTGCCCCAACAGCCGCTTTGACCGAAAGCAATAGTGACTCTCGCAAAACCTCTCAGAATGATCACATTTATGAGGAGATGCTGGCCGCCATTCTGGAGCAACGACTTACTCCTGGCACAAAGCTCTCCGAAGATACATTGGGCGAAATATTCGGTGTCAGCCGGACGGTGATCCGCACGGTTCTGCAGCGCCTAGCCCATGAGCGAATTGTTCGAATTCAGCCTAATCGGGGGGCCTTCGTTTCGGAGCCGTCACCGGAAGAAGCAAGGGAAGTTTTGCAGGCCCGCCGTCTGATAGAGGAGGGGATTATTCGTGCGGCCGTTTGTAATCAATCTCCTGCGGATATCAAAGGCCTTAAGCGGGCCGTTGCCGAAGAACGCCTTAGCCTTGAGACAGGTGACCATGAGGCCTGGGGTCGTTTGTCGGGTGACTTTCATTTGAAGCTGGCGGAGATTGCGCGCAATCAAACGCTTTCGGCTTTTCTGAGGGAGCTTGTTTCACGCACATCCCTTATCATTGTGCAGTATCAGAAAGGTGCGCTTTCCCCCTGTAGCTGCGATGAGCATGCGGAGATAATCAAGGCCATCGCCGCGCGTGATGAAGATCGCGCCATTGAGCTTATGAATGCCCATTTGCGGGCCTGTGAAGATCAGCTTAACCTTCGTGAAAATGATACAAAGGCTGATCTTTATTCTATCTTTTCCAAACCCGTTAAAGCGACTGGAAAATCTAGGGGCGCAATGTGAGCGAAGCGCAAGACTATCCCCGCGATTTGATAGGCTATGGGCGGACGTCGCTTGATCCGAAATGGCCAGGGAATGCCCGCATTGCCGTTCAGTTCGTTCTGAACTATGAGGAGGGAGGGGAGAATTGCATTCTGCATGGGGATGATGCGTCCGAATCGTTCTTATCTGAGATTATTGGTGCCGCCCCCCTTTTGGGAAAGCGGCATATCAGTATGGAATCATTATATGAGTATGGAAGCCGCATCGGTGTTTGGCGGCTACTTAATCTGTTTGAGAAGTATGATATCCCTCTGACCATATTTGGCGTTGCCATGGCGCTGGAACGAAATCCGGATGTTACTCGTGCGTTCGTCGATCTCGGCCATGAGATTTGCAGCCATGGTTATCGCTGGATCAATTATCAGGATGTGCCGGAATCAGTCGAGCGTGCGCATATGCAAAGGGCGATTGAGATTATCGAACGAATGACGGGTGAGCGCCCCCTTGGATGGTATACGGGGCGGACTAGTCCGAACACCCGTCGGCTTGTTGCGGAGGAAGGTGGCTTTCTCTATGATGCCGATGCCTATAACGATGATTTGCCCTACTGGATTTCAGAGGCCGGGCGGCAGCAGCTGATAATCCCTTACACGCTTGATGCAAACGATATGCGGTTTGCATCCCCGCAGGGCTTTAACAGCGGGGATCAGTTTTACGCTTATCTGAAAGACAGCTTCGATACACTGTATGAAGAGGGAGAAACGAGCTCCAAAATGATGTCCGTTGGATTACATTGCCGCATTGTGGGGCGACCGGGACGGATTGCGGCGCTCAAACGTTTTATCGAATATGCCCGTGGGCACGATGCTGTCTGGTTCTGTCGCCGGATTGATATCGCCCGGCACTGGCATGAATATCACCCGCCTGCACAACAAAAGAAACAGTTGTGATCAAGTTTCGAACTTTACCCAGTAAAATGAACATTGTTCAATTTACTGAAAAATTTGGAGGAATTTATGAACATTCCCCATGGGTGGCGAAGCGTTCCTGGGCTGCGGGTGTTTCCGAAAAGCATGATGAAATTGAAGAATTGGCCCGCCTGATGGCAGGAGTTGTGGCGGCTGCAAGCGAGGAAGAGAAGCGCTCTCTCATTGAGGCGCATCCGGATCTTGCGGGCAAGGCGGCGGTGCAAGGGGAGCTAACGGCGGCGTCAACGTTCGAACAGGCGGGTGCCGGTCTGGATAATTGCACAGCCGAGGAATTTGGGGCATTTCAGAATTATAATGCGGCATATAAGGAAAAGATTGGGTTTCCCTTTATCATGGCGGTGAAAAATAGTAACCGCCATGAAATCCTTGCTGGATTTGAAGCGAGGCTTCAAAATTCGCTGGAGGAAGAGTTTGCCACCGCTCTTAAGGAAATCGACAAGATTGCCCGGTTTCGTCTGGCCGAGCTATAGAATTGGGGTCTTCGGATCGCATATGGAGAAATAAATGAGTTCATCAACCGATGATGTTGCCAGCTTCATTCAGAAATATATCGACCTTGCTTCGCCGCGTCTTGGTGCGGAAGTGATCTTTGCTACAGACGATTTCTTTGCGGATAAATCTCGGCTTATTGATACTGCTGCGCCGATATTCATTGCCGATAAATATGATGAAAACGGCAAGTGGATGGATGGCTGGGAAAGCCGCCGCAAGCGCGGGGAGGGATATGATTACTGCATCATTCGCCTTGGCCTGCCCGGCACCATTCATGGCGTTGATATTGATACCAGTCACTTCACGGGAAATTTCCCGCCCTCTGCGTCCATCGATGCCTGCCTTGTGGAAGAGGAACCGGATTCCAATACGGAATGGACGGAAATTCTTCCTGCCGTCAGCCTGAAAGGCGACAGGCATCATTTTCATGCAATTTTGGAATCCCGGACCTGGAGCCATTTGCGGCTCAACATTTACCCCGATGGAGGTGTTGCCCGCCTTCGCGTCTATGGGCAGGTTCAGTGTAATTGGGATAAACGTGACCCTGATGAGTTGGTTGACCTTGCTGCACTGGTCAATGGCGGGCGCGGCATTGCGGCAAGCGATGAACATTATGGTACACCTTCGCAAATTCTGGCACCGGGGCGCGGGATCAATATGGGCGATGGCTGGGAAACCCGCCGCCGGCGAGAGCCGGGTAATGACTGGGCATTAATTGTTCTTGGTCATCCCGGCGTTATTTCCAAAATCGAGGTGGATACTGCGCATTTCAAAGGAAACTATCCTGACCGCTGCTCAGTTCAGGCGGCGATGGTGACGGGCGGAACGGAAGAGTCTCTGGTCACTCAAAGTATGTTCTGGAAAACGCTTCTGCCTGAGCAAAAGCTCGAAATGGATGCGATCCACAGCTTCGAAAAAGAAGTGGCGGATATCGGGCCTATAAGTCATGTCCGCCTAAATATCCTTCCCGATGGCGGGATCAGTCGTCTGAGGCTTTTTGGACGCATCAGTCGGGACGTAAAATGACCATCAAGATAGAGCCGTTAACAAGGGAGGCATTTTCGCCTTTCGGTGATGTGATCGAGACAGACGGCGCAGAAAACTTTCCAATCAATAACGGATCAACGATCCGCTTTCACGATCTTGCGAATATAGAGACTGATGCTGGCGGGCGGGTTCTGGTGAATATCTTTCGCGCTAGTCCGCTCGACTATCCGCTGAATATTCGTCTGGTAGAGCGGCACCCGAAAGGAAGCCAGGCCTTTATTCCGCTTATTAGCCGTCCTTATCTCGTTCTGGTCGGCCTCAAAGGGGAACAGGTGCGAGCCGAGGATTTGCGC
>CALEMG010000499.1 GCA_937910835.1 uncultured Alphaproteobacteria bacterium
AGGCCGAGCACGTCGAGGGGTTCGCCAAGGAGTGTGCGGTGGTCACGCACCACCGGCTGGAGCCGGACGGCGAGGGCGGCCTCCGGCCGGCACCTAGCGCGAAGCTTGAGGAGCCGCTAATCGTCCGCCCCACGAGTGAGACCATCATCGGCGCGACGTTCGCCAAGTGGGTGCAGAGCTACCGCGACCTGCCGATCCTGATCAACCAGTGGAATGAAGCACAAAGCGATCTTGAAAAAATTGCAGCGGACGTCTCGGGAATGAACAACCTTGCCAATACGGTTGCGGGAGACACGGGTGAGGTCGGTTTTCTGCTCGAATCGGTGCAGTCTGCCTTTGAACTCAGCGGCGCGATTGAGGAAGATCACCGCCAGTTGACAGTGCTCGAGGATGAAACCAGCCGCACATCTGTCCTGACAAACCGCCTTCTGAACCAACTCACCAATGATATTAACCGCCAGACCGCCTATGTCGGGACGGAGCGGATGAATCTCACTAACACCTCCATCGCGATCAAGAACGGCGGGTTCCTGGGATCAAGCGCCGGCACACGCAATTATCTTGAAACCGCAAAAGCGGATACCGCATCAGGTGAACGTCAAGCGCTGGTTATCATCCGCTTCGATCGCGATGATGTCGCCTATGAACAGGCTCTCTATGACGCGATCAGCCGCACCATGCAGGAACGACCGCAATCATCCTTCGATGTTGTCTCCATCGCCCCACTGAACGGCAACCTGGCCAGCAATCAGGCGAAGTCCGTCCAAAATGCGGAACGGGTGTTGCGCTCTCTCGTTGATATGGGTCTCCCTGCATCGCGGGTAAACCTTTCCTTTACTGTTAATGCTAATGTCGCCCCCAATTAAGGCCATTTATACTGCCTCTACCGACTAACAATTAAGTCAATAAATCAGCGACGGTGGTTTTCCCGTCGCTTTTCTTTTGAAGAGCCGCCTGCACAGCCCATTTTTCTTTAACCGAAAATCATGCCTTCAACATTCTCGACGAAGAAGGCGAAGCCAACGCCAGCGGCAACTGCGCCCGCAATTCTTGGTTTTGTCGCTGCAGCCTCTGTTGCGTGCCAGAATTTCTCAGCAATAAACCCGGCGCCGATGGCGACTGAATATTGAATAACGGCAAAGCCAATGAGATAGGCGACAAGCGGCGTATTTTCCGCCCCGACAATTGCCTCACCATAGGCACCACCATGAAACAGGCCGGCAACGGCAAAAATTGCCACATAAAGGCTCGCCGGGATTTTCCGGCCCGACACCACTAATGCGCCCATAAGAATGACAGATCCTGTGATCACCAGTTCAGCGTAGGGAAGGGTTATCCCGTTTGTAATCATCAGACACCCGGCGACGGTTCCAAGAATAAAGACGAATGGCGCCACATATTTTCTTGTCAAAAAGGCCGCTGCCAGTCCCACTAGAACCACAAAGGCCAGATGGTCGATCCCGATTACCGGATGGGCCAAGCCAGATATTAACCCTTCCATGAAGCTGCTCGGCATTGCGCCGCCCATCGCATGATGGGCAAATGCCAAGTTAGGAACCGCCAGTGCCACAAGCACTGTTGTCGCCGCTATCTTATATCGCATGTCATTCTCCTGTTTTCGTCTCACCCGACGAATTGACTTAGTTTCCAATCAGCGGCAGGTCTCCTGGCTCGCGCTATCACGGTGCTTTCTGCCTTCCCAGAATTCTCCAGTGGCATCTTCGAAAGCCCCTTCGCGCTCACAGTTGCGGGGGCAGCCATAGAATTGGACGATAAATCGTCCTCACTATATTCCCTTTTAACCGACCGATAAAATCGATAGAACCGCCTTCGGCGAACTCTATCAACTGCCATCGATGATGACCAGCGGCAATTACAGTCATCTGAAATCTTTTGCCGTCAGACCGCTGACCAAGATAGACGCTTAGCCAAGATGCCATCAGGTATTTTTAATCCCGCTATTCAGTATTTTAAAATAATTCTAAAAACTACTTGCATTAATTTCTGAGCTGAATATATATGGCTCATCAACAGAATTTGCATATTGATGGAGTTGAAAAGATGAAAAATATGGAAGGCCAGAAAGTCCCGAACGTCACCTTTAAAACACGCGACGGCGACAGCTGGTGCGATGTGACGACGGATGAGCTTTTCAAAGGCCAGAAAGTTGTTTTATTTGCTCTTCCCGGAGCCTTTACGCCAACATGCTCTTCGTCGCATCTCCCCCGGTATAACGAGCTTGTGCCGGTTTTTGAGAAAGCCGGTATCGATCGTATTATCTGTCTTTCGGTCAACGATACATTCGTCATGAACGAATGGAAGAAAGATCAGAAGGCCGACAATATTACCTTTCTCCCGGATGGGACAGGCGCGTTCACCGAAGGCATGGGCATGCTTGTAAACAAGGATGATCTTGGCTTTGGTAAGCGGAGCTGGCGCTATTCAATGCTGGTCAACGACGGTGTCGTGGAAAAAATGTTCATCGAACCCGATGTCGAAGGCGACCCGTTCGAGGTTTCAGATGCGGACACAATGCTCAACTATCTGAATCCCAGTGCGGAAAAACCGAAAGCGATCACAGTTTTCTCAAAACCAGGCTGTGGCCACTGCACGAGAGCAAAAAGCGCACTGGAAAAAGCCGGACTTGGATATGAGGAAATCGTCCTTGGCACCGACGCAACGATGCGTTCCCTGAGGGCCGTATCGGGCACACTGACCACCCCGCAGATCTTTATCGATGGTCAGAAAATTGGTGGTGCCGATGAGCTTGAAAGCTATCTTGGGGCCGGAAAAGCTGCCGCCGCATAAACTACTGGTCCCCGCGAAGAAGGGTCGTCAATTTCCTTCTTCAAAAAAAACCCGCTGGTGAAAGCCAGCGGGTTTTTTTACATCAGTTAGTAGATGTGAGAGGCGTTAATCGCTCCAAGACATCCGGGACGCATCGGTGACGAAAAACGGCAAGTCGCTCCACACACCGTTCAGCCCTTTGCGGCCCACGACGACACGCGGCAACTGGAACATAAAGCCATTCACAGCATCGTCAGCCAGTATCTTCTGCGCGGTCTGCAAAAGCTCTGTGCGTTCGGCTGGTGACGCCGCAGATTCAGCTGCAGCAACTACTTCGTTAAACTTCGGGTTATTGTAGTTGAAGTAGTAATTCTCGCGGGCATAAATACCGATATCCATTGGCTCTACATGCGAGACAATAGACAGATCGTAGTTTTTGTTCTTATAGACCTCGTCCAGCCATTTCGGCCAGTCAACATTCTCGATGTTGATCTTAAAGCCAGCCTTTTCAAGCTGTGCCGCTACGATCTGTCCGCCTTTACGGGCATAATCATCCACTGGCGGCAGCTTCAAAGAAAGCTCCAGCCCGTCCGGATAGCCAGCCTCGGCAAGAAGCTGCTTGGATTTTTCCGGATCATACGGATAAGTTCCGGTCAGATCGAGATAATCCGGATGATGTGGTGCGAAATGCGTTCCGATTGGCGTTCCAAAACCAAACATTGCACCATCGATCAACTCCTGTCGATTGATCGCATGAGCAATCGCCTGTCGAACTTTCAACTTCGAAAGAGCTTCATTCGCATTGTTCGTGCTGAGAATGGTTTCACCATTCGTATTCCCGACAACAACATTGAAATCGTCCTTCAGGGCATCGCTGCCAATCAGTTCCTTAGGGATATCCGCAACATCCACATCACCGGCGAGTAGCGCAGCAAGACGTGCCGGACCATCACCGATAAAACGGATTGTCACATTCTTGATCGCGACATCATCCTTGTCACGATAGGTATCCGCAGCCGTCAACTTCAGGCTATCGCCTTTCGTCCAGCTTGCAACTTTGTAAGGACCTGTGCCAATCGGTTTGGTTGCGTTGGTCGCATCCGATGCTGGATCGACAATCACGGCTGTTGATTCGCTTAGTTGCTCAAGTAGGGCCGGGCGGCGCGCTTTCAACTTGATAACCACGGTATTGGCATCTGGCGTCTCAATGCTTTCCATGTTCGTAAAGCGATCTTTACGCTTGTTCTGGCTATCCTCTGCTGCGTTGGCCTCAAAGGTATATTTTACGTCAGAACTGTCAAAGTCCGCACCGTCATGGAACTTGACGCCTTCGCGAAGCTTGAAGGTATAGGTCAGGCCGTCATCGCTGATGGTCCAGCTTTCCGCAAGGGCCGGATGGACCATGCTTTTTTCATCCATTCGGGTCAGGCCCTCATAGACGTTATAAAGTGTAGTCAGCGAAATTGCGGCAGCTGCTCCGGTTCTCGGATCAAGCCCCGGTGGCTCCAGTCGCTGGGCGAAGGTAACGGTATCATTCGCTGCCTGTGCCGATATCGGTGCCAGTACGGCACCGGCAAGAGCGGCGGCAATAAGCAATCTTTTCATAGACTTATCTCCCTTATGTGAAACCTTAAAATCTAAGACATGTACCCCGGTAAACCGCCTAAACTTTTGGCGTTATAGACAGCCCGGGCGATGGATCGTGCGACACAATCGGCAGCCATTGCGCCAATCCTCGCCACACCGAATGGTCTTGGGCCGGATAACTCTTCTCTTTCCGTCGACATTGCGAAAATACTATCGCCGTCGAAGGGAGTATGTACAGGCCTAATTGCGCGCGCAAGACCGTCATGAGCCATGATAGCGATGCGCTTGGCCTCTGATTTTGTAAGCGCAATATTCGTTGCGACTACACCGATAGTTGTATTTTCCGCAAGCCGAGACTCCACCGGTATATCCAGCGACATATCTGTGGCAAGCTCGGGTGGTTCGAAGCCACCGAATTCCGCATTCTGCTCAAAAGGCCAGGCCCAGAAACTCCGCGTTCCGGGGATAACCACGCTACCGACCGGATTAACGGCGAACACTGCCCCAACCTGCACGCCATCCTCACCGATCAGGGAGGCACTGCCGAGCCCGCCTTTCATTTTGCCGGCCGCGGCGCCGTAACCTGCGCCGATATTGCCAAGAGGAAAATCGTCCGTCGCATTCTCCACAGCCTCAATGCCGAGCCGGCGATAGGGCGGCATATCCCCCCAATCTTTGCTGCCCGCATTGGCTAGATCAAACAGAATGGCCGACGGGACGATCGGCACGCGAATGCCTCTCACATCAAAGCCCCGTTCCTGTTTGGCAAGCGCCATAACAGCGCCTGCCGCTGCCTCCAACCCGTAGACGGAACCACCACTTAAAACGATACCTTCCACGCGCTCCACCAGGCAATCGGGGTTAAGCACCTCTGTTTCACGGGTGCCCGGACCGCCGCCACGGACATCGACCCCGGTGACCGCTGACGCATCGGGAATGAGCGCCGTGACCCCCGTCATAGCCCGCTCATCTTCGGCATTGCCGATTTTAATCCCGTCAACATCTGTGATAAGATTTTTGGTGCCAGGTTCGTTCATATTATTATCTTTTGCTTTTGTTTCCGTAACGTTAGCCTTGGCCATACATTCGGTCAACTTTTCTTCGCGGCCGCAGCAAATTCAAGCAAGGAGCTCTTTATTTATGACCGTCCTCTCCCTGTTCCAAATTCCGGCACGGCACCGAATGCTGACACTCTCTTTGTTTTGCCTGCTGCTCGCCTCACCGCTCCGGGCGGATGACCAAAAGTTCATGATTGCCGCGGCCAACCCGCTCGCAGCCGAGGCGGGTCGGGATATGCTCGCGCGCGGAGGCAGCGCGGTCGATGCCGCAATTGCAACGCAGATGGTGCTGACGCTGGTGGAGCCGCAATCCTCCGGCATCGGCGGCGGGGCATTCTTGCTCTATTTTGATAGCAAAACAAAGGAGCTGGAGACATATGACGGTCGGGAAACAGCGCCAGCAGCAGTAACGGAGACGCATTTCCTGAAAGCGGACGGCCGCCGGAAGAAATTCTATGAGGCAGTTGTCGGAGGCGGATCGGTCGGGGTCCCCGGTGTTGTCGCCATGCTGGCAAAAGCGCATCAGGATCACGGGAAGCTACCCTGGGCGGATCTGTTCGACCCGGCAATCAAGCTTGCGGAGCAGGGCTTTCTTATTTCTCCCCGCCTTCATTACTTGCTCGACAGAGATAAATACCTGAAAATCAAAGCAGCCACAGCTTCCTACTTCTATAGTGCTGGCGGTACTGCAAAGACTGCAGGTACACGCCTTAAAAACCCAGCGCTTGCAGCAACATTGAGAAAGATCGCGGAAGAGGGGGCCGATGCTTTCTATCACGGCGAGATCGCGAAGGCGATTGTCGAGACGGTCCGCAGCGATAACCAGAACCCGGGCCTGCTAACGCTCGATGATATGGCTAATTATGAAGCGATAAAAAGGGAGCCAGTTTGTGCACCATATCGCGCGCATCATGTTTGTGGCATGGGACCGCCGACTTCCGGCGGGATCACCCTGTTGCAGGCCTTACGCATCCTTGAAGCATGGGATATGCCCACAATCAAGCCGGGTAGTACGGAAGCGATCGATCTTATCGCACAAGCAAGTGCCCTTGCCTTTGCCGACCGCGGCAAGTATCTCGCCGACGGTGACTTTATCGATATACCCATCAAGGGGCTACTGGGCGCAGACTATGTTGGAGACCGGTCCAAACTGATCATACCCGGCGAATCGCCGCTGCCCTTTCAGGCGGGCAATCCGCTTGAGAAACAGGGTTCTCTCGGCCTAGATAGTGCAATCGAGCTTCCCTCCACCAGCCATTTCAGCATTATGGATAGTGCTGGCAACGCCATCTCCATGACCACATCGGTCGAGAATGTGTTCGGGTCCCGATTGATGACCAATGGCTTCATCCTCAATAACCAACTGACTGATTTTTCCTTCTCCCCTGCAACCGAAGACGGCCCTGTCGCCAATCGGATTGAGCCTAACAAGCGCCCACGCAGTTCCATGTCCCCGACCATGGTATTCGACGGGGACGGAAATCTGCAGATGGTCATCGGCTCTCCCGGCGGCAGCCGGATTATCGGCTATGTCTTGAAAACTATTGTTGCCTCGCTCGACTGGAATATGGATATGCAGACAGCCATTGCTATGCCCCATTTCATTAACCGGAATGGTTCTCTCGATCTGGAAGCGGACACACCTCTTGCAGATATTCAACCCGAATTGGAAGCCATGGGTCACGAAGTCAAGGTCCGCGCCCTCAATAGCGGGCTTCATGGGATCCGGATAACAGATGGCGGCCTTGAGGGCGGCGCGGATCCTAGGCGTGAAGGGGTTGTCCTTACCGGTGAAACGGAGTGACTATTCCTCTGGCAATTGCACGACGATAAAGAGCCTGGAAAACGGATAGAGGGTCGCGTCGTCTTGCCTCAGTGGGTAGGATTCCAGCAATGACTCGGCATACTGGCTTTCAAACACCTCCGCCTCCGCTGCGTCCAGCTCCGCAAGGAAGGGCCGAAGTGCTGTACCCCGCGTCCATTCCAGAACGGCATCCTTACCTTTGAGAACCTGAAAATAGGTGGTCTCCCAGATATTCACTTTCTCCGCCAACGGCGACAGGAGATCGAAATACCATTTGATATTATGGACGGTCGCCGGCCGGACCAGAGGCCCCAGCCTGTCGACCCATTCCGGAGACTGGGCCAGATCATACAGATTCTGATGAGATGGGGCGGAGAAATTATTCGGCATCTGCACAGCCAGCACACCGCCCGGGCGTAGTTGTTTCAAAAGATTGGGAAACAGATTTTCATGATCGTCCAGCCAGTGAAGCGCCGCATTGCTGAAGATCAGGTTGCCCTTGCTGGTCGGGGAGAAGCGACTGATATCCGCCAGCTTCCATTCGATGGAAGGGTGATCGCGCCGCGCCTTGGCAAGCATTTCCTCGGAACTGTCGATACCGGTAATAATCGCCTCATTCCAATGTTGCGAAAGAAGCGCCGTGACATTCCCTGTACCGCAACCAAGGTCATAGATAACGGAAGGTGAAATAAGCGGCACCTGTGACAACAGATCCAGTGCCGGCCGCAGCCGATGATCGGAGAAAAGAATATACTGTTCCGGGTTCCATGCCATCGCCGCGTTGCCTCCTTGTTGTTGATTATCTACAAGGTAGCAATTTTACGCGGCAAATACATCGCCATTTCGGATAAAATCGATAATCTAGTCGGCAGTGACTGCTTCCGCATCCGAGGCTTGCAAGCGTTCGAATTCCTCAACAGAGATATATTCCACCCCGGCGGACATCAGAGCCGGCACTTTGCGCACCCTAACCGACTTTTCCGTTATGTAGGGGTTTTCCTCGCTGTAGCAATTAACGCTGCCGAGCGTTTTATAACAGTAAAGCGGCGGCTGGACGAAAATCTCTTTTTTTGTCGGGCAAAAGTCGTCCCCTGAGGAAAGATTGGTGAAAGAACAGGAGTCGCCAAAGATTCCGGCGACCTTTTTGTCGACGGCCTTAAAGACATCGCTGGAGCAACCGCTCGTTGCGACGGCCGCACCAAGTAACGCCACTATTGTCAAACCCCGCATAATTGTCATGCAGAACACCCTAAATCCGAACAAACCGGCCAAAATTGACCCGACAAACGTATCGGAGGAGCGTTTACATTGCGTTAATCCGGTATTTCAATGCAAAAAATTGTGCCCGAGCTTCCCGTTCGTTCCAACGTTATCTCTCCGCCGTGGGCGACGATTAACTCACGTGCGATGGATAGGCCAAGGCCCGTCCCGCCCGCGCGCGCAGATCCGGAGAATGGCTCGAACAGATGCTCTCTTGCCTTCTCGTGCAACCCGGGGCCGGAATCGCATATGCGGATAAGGGTGCGCGAACCTGCGCGCAAAGCGTGAATATCAACCGTGCCTTCCCCTTCCATCGCCTGAACGGCATTCCGGCAGAGGTTGAGTAATATCCGGTAGAACTGATCACGATCGGCATTCAGCATTAACCCGGCCGGAATTTTATTCCGCCATGTAATGCCGTTATTCTCCCTCAGGCCCACCGATGTTTTCACCTCATTCACAAGTGGCTCCAGAAGGAAGCGTTCTCTTTTGGGCTCCTGCTCATCGGCGCGACCGTATTTTAATGTCTGCGTACACAGATCAATCGCCCGATCAATACTTGTCATCAGGCGGGGAACCACCTTCTGCACTTTCGGGTCCTTCACCTCGGACAAGCTGTCACTCACAATCTGGGAAGTGGAGAGGATATTCCGAAGATCATGGCTGATCTTTGTAACCGCCGTGACAAGTGCGACAAGATGCTGTTTTTGCTTCAGTGCCGCCCGCAGGCGCGTCTGCATGATTTCCAACTCGCGTTCGGCAACGCCGATTTCATCACGCCGCCCAGACAGCACAAGCGCCGTACTGACATCTTCCGGCGCGCGGCGAAAGGCAATCATGCTTTCGCTCAACCGGCGCATCGGGCGCACCATAAGCCAATGAAGCGTCAGATAGACAAGGATTGCTGTCAGGGTCGAGATGATCAGAGACAGCCAAAAAATATTCCACGCATAATCATACATGGCGTCGATCAGGGGCGCCTCATCAATGACAACCTCAAGCAAGGAATTGGGTTCATTCTTGCTCGGGCTGATAATCCGAATTATCCGCCCCGGACCGACCATCAGACTCATGAATGCATGCTCGATCAGAGTAAATGGACTCTGGTGAGCAAGATCAAATTCCGCATCGATGGCGGGCGCCATATTCTCACTCAGGATCAGAAGCCGCGAATTCGCACCATGCAGGACGACACTTCGGGCGCCAACACGGAATAGCAATTCCTCACGCAGTTCCTCTGACACCATATTGTCTGGCGATGCCAGCAGCGAAAGGGTCGCGAGATGAGCAAAATCCGTTTTTTTGACGAGATAATTCAGACGGAAAAAAGCGATGGACGGCACAAAAATCAAGACTTCCGCCAGCATGACAAAAACAAGCGTCAAGATCAGTAGCCGCGCCGAAAGGCTGCGGAAAGGCGCCACTATTTTTCGTAAAAAAGCCATTCTTCAGAATAGAACAAAAAAACGGGCCGGCATCAACTTAATGATACCGGCCGGTCCGATACAAATAACTATAACAGCGAAATGTTACGTTCCTGCGCGTTAGCTCTTTTTAGCGGCGCAAGGATTAGCCTTGCAGGGGTTACAAGGGTTGCAGGTCTTTTTCGCGGCGCAAGGGTTGCACGGATTACAGGCTTTCTTTGCAGCGCAAGGGTTACAGGGGTTACAGGCTTTCTTTGCGGCGCAGGCGTTACAAGCTTTTTTGGGTGCACAAGCTGCAACAGCAGTTGGCACAGCAGCCGTTGCGGCCATAGAGGCGATCGCGGCGGCGGTTAATACTTCCTTAAACATAAGTCTCTCCTGTGTAGATCTGAAAATCTTTCAAGCAATGATTGCTTGATTGAACAATGCCTCTTTTGAAGTTCAATTCCGAATCAACTGCGATAACGAACGCGTTATCAAAAAGGTTATCCAAAGAGGGAGAGAAATTTCACGACCATGCGGGTGCGGGAACTGAACAAGCTTGGCGTATAAAAACTGCCTGCGGCCCGCTTGCTGATCTCACCAAGGGTCGGATAGGGCGCAATATAGCTTGCCATCGTCCCGATTTTGAGTTTTCCGGTAATCGCAACGCCCCACGGATGAATTAATTCGCCCGCATGAGGGCCCGCAATACCGGCGCCCAGTATTTTCCCCTTGTTTGTCGTGATCACCTTGATCATCCCATCTGTCTCCCGCTCCGTTCGGGCGCGGTCGATATCGGAAAAGGGAAAGGTGAGGACTTTTATCCTGTCGCCATATTGTTCGCGTGCGGCGGCTTCACTTAGGCCGACATTGGCAAGCTCCGGATCGGTATAGGTGACCCAGGGAACAGCGCTGTAATCGACCTTCGCCGGAAGACGAAAAAGCGCATTGCGAATAAAGATACCGGCATGATATCCGGCAATATGGGTGAACTGATAGCTGCCCGCGACATCACCGATGGCATATATTTTCTTGTTTGTACTACGAAGCCGGGAATCAACAGTGATACCCTTGGGAGAGTATTCCACGCCTGCGGCCTCAAGATTGAGCCCTTCCACATTCGCCTTGCGCCCAGCCGCGACCAGCAAATGCGATCCAGTTAGCATTTCCATCGATGAATCTTCGCCCAACGAGATATGATAGGCGCCGCCCGCATCCTTCTTAACATCAGAGATTTTTACACCTTCACGAATATCAATCCCTTCTTCCCGAAGGGTTTTAAGAACGATAGCACTCAAATCCGGATCATCACGGCCAAATGCCTTGAATGCCTCCAGCACGGTGACTTTCGATCCGAGGTGGGCATGAGCCTGCGCCATATCGCGGCCGATCGGCCCGCCGCCAATAATAATCAGGTGATCCGGCTGGATGCGATTCTCAAAAATAGTTTCATTAGTCAGGTATCCGGCTTCCTCCAGTCCTGAGATGGGCGGAGCAGTCGCGCTCGATCCTGTTGCGACAACAAAACGTCGGGCAGTCACACGGGTATCACCAACCTCTAACTCATTTTCTGAAATAAAGCGGCCATAACCCTGGATCACCTCAACACCCAGCCCCTCGAACCGCTCAACTGAATCATGAGGCGCAATGGAGGCTATGACCTCCTGCACATGATCCATGACTTTCGGGAAATCAACAACGGGTGTCGGCCCCGAAACGCCGAACTCATCTGCATCCTTCAGGCTCGCCGCTTTTTTCGCTGCCGCTATCAACGCCTTCGATGGGACACAGCCATAGTTCAGGCAGTCTCCGCCCATCTTACCGCCTTCGACGAGAACGGTTTTCGCCCCCATCTGGCTCGCACCTGCGGCTACCGAAAGACCGCCGGAACCGCCGCCGATCACACAAATATCCGCCTTAATC
>CALEMG010000500.1 GCA_937910835.1 uncultured Alphaproteobacteria bacterium
CTTGGAAGCCATTGTGTAAGGACCTCTGTGTAAGAATGTTTTGGATTATTGGTATCGTTGTAACATTCGGCTCCGTTGCCGGTGGTTATGCCCCGCACGGCAGTTTTGTCGTGTTGTTTCAACCGCTCGAATATTTGATTATTCTCGGCGCGGGTATTGGCGCCTTCTTGCAGGCCAATCCGAAATGGGTGGTCTTTGGGTTTCTGAAATCATTCGGCAAGCTGATGAAAGGCGCGCCCTATGATAAAAAGGCGTACACTGAGCTGCTTACCCTGCTCTACGCCCTGTTCAAACTCTCCAAAACCAAGGGAATGATCGCCTTGGAGCCTCATATTGAGAATCCGCATGAAAGCGATCTCTTTCAGAATTTTCCGAGCTTTACAAAAAATCATCACGCTGTTGATTTTATCTGCGACTACCTTCGTCTGATGACCATGGGGACAGAAAATCCTCATGAACTCGAAGCCCTGATGGATCAGGACCTCGAGACCCATCATAATGAGGGACATGCAATTTCAGGTGCTGTGACGGCACTTGGCGAGGCGCTACCGGCTTTCGGTATTGTCGCAGCTGTGCTGGGTGTGATTGTTACCATGGGATCAATTGCCGAGCCCCCGGAAGTCCTGGGTGGATTGATCGCAGCCGCACTGGTTGGTACTTTCTTCGGTATTTTCGTTGCCTATGGCCTTTTTTCGCCCATGGGTAAGAACCTTGAACAGTTCGCCGATGCTGACGGAAAATACTATGAATGCATGAAACAAGGCCTGCTTGCGCATTTGCAAGGATATGCCCCCGCTGTTTCGGTCGAGTTCGCCCGCAAAACACTTTATAACCATGAACGACCTTCCTTCACTGAGCTTGAAGAAGCCTGCAATGAAGCGCCGACTCCATAATGGTACAACCTGTTCAACTATGGGGCTGATCCATGGCGGATGATATCGCTCCGATTATCGTTAAGAAGGTCAAAAAAGGCGGCCACGGCGCCCATGGCGGTGCCTGGAAAGTTGCCTATGCCGACTTTGTAACGGCAATGATGGCCTTTTTTCTGTTGCTATGGCTTCTGAACGTGACGACGAAAGAACAGAAAGAAGGCCTTTCTGACTATTTCGCGCCGACCGCCGTTTCCATCAGTCAGGATACCGGCTCGGGCGGAGCACTTGGCGGGACAAGCATGCAAACCGAAGGCGCGCAGATTTCCAACCTTGGCGTCCCTTCCGCTGTGTCCAGCATCAGCCCTCCCGACAATGGCCGCAAGAACGAAAGCGAAGACGCCCGCAAAACCCGCGAAATGGAGGAAGCGGAACTTCTTGAAAAGCTGCGCAAGATCGAGGAAATGAGCTTCGAGCAGGCGCGCGACCAGATCCGCCAGGCCATCAACAAGGACCCGGAGCTTTCGGGACTTCAGGCTAACATCATCATTGATATGACGCCGGAAGGCCTGCGTATCCAGATCGTCGATCAGTTCAACGAGAGTATGTTCGAAAGCGGTAGCTCGAACATCACACCGCGCATCCGGGCGCTGGTCGGACAGATCGCCAAATCAATTGAGGAACTTCCCAACAGCCTCTCTATCAGTGGCCATACAGATAGTTCTTCCTTCAACGGAGGCGACTATACGAACTGGGAGCTGTCGTCGGATCGAGCCAACGCCAGCCGCCGCGCGCTTCTGGATGCCGGGCTTGCACCGGATCGTATTGAAAAAGTCGCTGGGCGGGCAGACATGGATCCTCTGATTGCCGACGATCCATCGAACCCCGGGAACCGCCGGATCAGCATTATTCTCCTGCGCGAAACACCGGTCCTGCCCCCGAACCTGAAATAACTACATCCGCCATATCATAAGTTTCGTCTGCCGCCGGTCGTCCACCTTGACGATCTTATGGGGTTTGTGGCCCGGCACTTCGAAACTATTGCTGATAAACAGGCTGCCGGGCTTCATCTCCGCTTTCGCCTTGTCGAACAATTGCGGCATCGGCACCGGTGAGAGGAAGCAATAGACCACATCGAGTTCGCTGAGATCTTCTTTAAAGATATCCCGAAAGCGAAAATCGAGGTTTTTCACACCGCTCAACCGTCCAAGAAGCCAGGAAAGCGCAAAGGGAAGCGGCGCAGTCTCCAGCCCGGAAAATCGCGCATCCGGCCGATTTTTCGCAAGATAGCGAAGCGTCCCGCCAAGGCCGCTCCCCAGATCAGCCATATGCAGCCCCTTCTTCTTCGGAAGCTGCTTGAGGATCGCCTCGGATGTCGTGCGGTTGGTCAGGAACAAAGGTACTCGACCCACCGCGACATTCCAAAACACAAGGATCAAGAGGATCAAAATAACCGGGAAAATCCAGCTCGGTAGATCAAGGGCAAGAGCGACGAGCAACAAGGGCGGCGCGACCACCTGCCCAATCACCCAAGGCACGGAAAATCCGAATCCGCGCGTCGCAATCCCAGCGATAAGGCCCTGCGCCAGCGCCAGCCAAAGCAGCGGGACAGGCGCACCCATGGCACCCTCGACCATCGGTCGCAACAGGTAAAGCCCGCCAAAGACCACAGCCTGAATGGCAAGGGCGGCAAATACCGGGGAGCGTTCTCTTTTCAGCAAAGCGCACCGCCTCCGTTAGCTGGCCGCCGGAGCCGGACGGACCGCCATCCCCTCGCGGATCGGCCAATGGATAACGCCCGAAATAATGCCAAGCGCCACACTCATCCACCAGACAATATCGTAAGAGCCATAGAGATCAAATGCGACTCCGCCAATCCAGGCGCCAAGAAACGCCCCGATCTGATGGCCGAAAAAGACAAAACCAAAGAGCGTCGTCATATATTTCGGCCCGAACATTACCGCCACCAGACCGGAAGTGAGCGGCACCGTTGACAGCCAGAGTAGACCAAGCGCGCCGGCGAAGACGATGATCGTCAGGGGGCTGATCGGGACGAGGATAAAGGCAACGAAGAGGGCCGCGCGCAGGAAATAAAGCGTACTCAGCAAGTATTTCTTCGAATATTTACCACCGAGATAACCCGACGCGAGCGAACCGATCACATTGAAGAGCCCAACGACAGAAAGCGCAATCGCCCCATATTCCGGCGCAATATTCTTGTCCACGATATAGGCGGGCAGATGCACGGCGACGAAAGTCACATGGAAGCCGCAGACGAAGAAACCGAAGAAAAGCAGCCAGTAGCTGCCATTACCCGCCGCCTCCCGTCCAGCGGAGGAGAGGTTGGCGGCACCGGCGGCGGCGCTATCCTCTGCCTTTCCCCTCACAAAGGCTGAGGCCGGGATCATCAACAGCGCGCAACAGCCAATCAGCACCAGCGCCATCGACCAGCCGTAGTTTGCCAGGAACGCCTGACCCAGCGGAACCATCAAAAACTGGCCGAGGCTACCCGACGCGCCGACAATCCCGAGTGCCATGGAACGTTTTTCCTCTGGCACAGCGCGCCCGACGGAGCCGATAACAACGCCAAAACCGGTACCGGAGAGGCCCAGGCCGATCATTAGACCGGCAGAGAGATGCAGCTCCATCGCGTTGCCGGTCTGTGACATCAGGAACAGGCCCGCCGCATAGACGATACCGGAGACCACCAGTGTCCGGCCGGAGCCGTATTTATCGGCAATGGCGGAGGCGAAGGGTTGCGACAATCCCCAGACGATATTCTGGATTGCGAGGGCAAGGCCAAACACCTCCCGCCCCCAGCCGAAATCTGAAGACACCGGTTCCAGAAACAGACCGAAGGCCGCACGCGACCCCATGGCGATCAGACTGATCAATCCGCCCGCCAGAAATAGAATGAGTATGGGCCGTGACTGCATGTTCTATCCTTCTCGTACCATCCTGCCGCGCCCGGAACAGCAATGGAGCATTGTATTTCTGCCGACAAGTACCATTTACAAAAAGAATGCGATACCAATTGTTTTATGAACGGAAGGAATTCTCCTGTCATGAAAAATCAGAACGGCCCGTTGATTGAGCTCTCCTCACTTGAGGGAAATAGCCACAAAAGCAGGCCCGCCAGTGATGCATTCAATCCCGATGATTATGAAGCGATCCGCCTGCGCCGCATCTTCGCCTATGCGATCGACGTTCTTTGCATCGCCGTTATTTCCGTGGCCGCGACTTTCGCCGCGACGCTGATCGGAGTCATTACCTTCGGTGTGCTGACGCCGCTCCTCGTGCTTATACTCGCGGCAATCCCGCTTGGATATCACACCCTGCTTGTTGGCGGGCCGGGAAACGCCACACTTGGCATGCGGTTTATGAACGTCCGTATGGAGCGTATGAACGGCGAGGCGCCGGACTATTTGATCGCGCTCATTCATGCGGCGCTCTTCTATTTCACCGTTGCCGCCACCTCATCGTTGATCCTGTTGATCTCGCTGTTTAACCCGCGCGGTCGCATGCTTCATGACTACTTGGTCGATACGGTGATCCGGCGTGTGCCGATCCGCTCATAGTGCATCGCGCAGCTCGTAATAAAGCCGGGCGATGGAGAGAAGCGGCACGCGAAGCGCCGTACCACCCGGAAAAGCTTTATGCGGAATGCGCGCAAACACGTCAAAGCGACCGGCATCGCCTTGAATAGCCTCCGCGATCAGGCGACCGACGATTCCCGAGAGCGGAACCCCCTGCCCTGAGTAGCCTTGGGCATAATAAATATTGCCGCCCATACGCCCAACATCAGGCAGGAGATTACGCGTCACCGCGACCTTCCCGCCCCAGATATAATCGATTTTTACATCCTCCAACTCAGGGAAGGTGGCGAGCATATTCTCCCGAAGCGCCGCCCCCGCCATCGTTCGCTTGCTGATCAGCTTGTCCTGCCCGCCATAGAGCAATCGGTGGTCCGACGACATACGGAAATAATCAAGATTAAAATTAGTATCGGAAACACATATATCCGCGGGCATCAATGCCTTTGCCCGCACCTCTCCCAGCGGTTCCGTCGCAATGATACAGGCATCGACAGGGATAATCTTCGCCGCAAGCGAATGATCCAGATCGGCAAGATAGGCATTACCCGCCAGAACCACATAGCGGGCCGTGACCGAGCCTTCTGCCGTGGTGACAACGGGCATCTTTCCTTTTGAGACCGCCTCAACGCAGGAGTTCTCGAAAATCGCCACCCCGGCTTCCTCTGCCACCCTGCCAAGACCAAGCGCATAATTCAGCGGATGAAGATGCCCGCCCGACGAATCCAGCAGGCCGCCACAGAACCGCTTGGAGTTGAGATAATCACCAAGCTCATCCTGCTCCAGCCAACGATAGTCACGATAGCCATAGGTCTTCTCGCAATGCTCCTGTTCCTCCAGTAGCCAGTCGCGATGGCGTGGCTTGACGGCGGCATAGAGCTCACCCTCTTTCAGATCACAGGCGATATTATGACGCGCGATCCGCTCCTTCTGAAGCCGGATTGCTTCGGCAGAAAGGTCCCAGAGACGGGCCGCATCCTCCGCTCCGACCAAAGCCTCAGTATCAATCATCCCGGGGGGATAGCCAGTAGCAATCTGGCCGCCATTTCGACCCGAGGCACCAAAGCCGATACGTTCCGATTCCAGCAGGATTACCGAAAATCCAGCCACCGCCAGATCCAGCGCCGCGCACAGGCCCGTATAGCCAGCGCCCACAATACATACATCCGCAGTTTGCGCGCCCTTCAATTGTGGATACTCGGCACGCGCCATCGCCGAGGCATCATAATATGAGATGTTCATCTTGGTTTTTCTTCAAAGGTTTATGGCCATCAGGCGATAACAACAGGCTTGCAAGATCAGAGACAATCCTCATGATGGAGGTGTCGGTATATCTGCCAACGCGAAGCTTTTACTCCGACGCGGTAAAACAGCAAGGAAATTATTTCGGCCGATGGAAATAGTTGGGTCAGTGTATCATATCTGGGCGGTTTTCGCCCTTATTGCCGTTGCGATTTTCGCCTTCGCCAATGAGCAGGTCGAGCTGGAAATCTCCTCCATCGGGGTGATTGCGGCCTTACTGCTGCTATTTCATTTCTATCCGCTTGTCGATACGACAGGCAAAAACCTGCTGACCCCGACCCAGATTCTGGCCGGAATTGCCGATCCTGCGCTCATTACCGTTCTTTCCCTACTGGTTGTCGGGCAAGGCATCGTGCGCACCGGCGCACTGGAACAGCCGATCCGCCGCCTCGTTACACTGCGTCGCCATCACCCGATCCTTGCCATTGCCGTCGTGCTTTTCGCCGTTCTGGTGATCAGCGCCTTTATGAATAATACGCCGGTGGTTGTGATCTTCATCCCGCTGATGACCGCACTGGCCGAACGAATGCACCGCTCCACCTCGACTCTGATGATCCCGCTCAGCTATGCCTCCATCCTCGGCGGCATGACAACGCTCATCGGCTCCTCCACCAACCTGCTGGTGATGGCAGCCGCGACGCAAGCGGGGCAACCAAAAATCGATTTCTTTGATTTCACAATCCCCGGCGCCGTGCTCGCCTTTTTCGGTCTTATTTATGCTCTGGTGGTCATCCCGCGTATTCTGCCCGACCGGGCGTCGATGAAGGGCGAGGTTGTGGACATTTCCGGCAAGCAGTTCATCGTCCAGATGGAAGTTGCTCCGGACAGCCCGCTGGTCGGGGAGGAAGCTGTCGCCGGTCAGTTCCCGAGCCTTCGCAACATCACCATCCGCTTCATTCAGCGGGGCGAACATGTCCTGCTGCCGCCGTTTGATGGCATCACGCTGAAACCCGCCGATGCGGTCGTGTTCGCAGGCACCCGCAAATCCATTACCGAGACCTTTTCGGACAATCCACAGATATTGCAGGGCTTTCTGGAGCCGGACAGCCCGAATGCGGAAGCAGTTGAAGAACTTGGCAATGTGCAGGAGCAAACACTGGCAGAAGCAGTTGTCGCCCCGGCATCGCGCATGATCGGGCGAGCGCTCTATCAGATCAGCTTCCATTATCGCACCCGCTGCGTCGTGGTTGGTATTCAGCGCCGCTCCCGCATGATCCGGACCAGCCGGATGACGGATATCCGCCTTGAGGCCGGCGATGTACTGCTCATCCTCGGGAATCGATCGGATATCATGCGGCTGCGCAACAACCCCGACGTGCTGCTAATGGAATGGTCGACGCGCGAACTACCAGCCACAGCACTTGCCTGGCGGGCTAGGCTTATCTTTGGCGCAGTCGTCGTATGCGCCGCGACAGGTTTGCTCCCCATCGTGGTAGCCGCTGTCTGCGGCGCGGTGGCAATGGTGGTGAGCGGCTGCCTCAATGTCTATCAGGCGAGCCGTTCAATAGATCGCCGCATCCTGCTGCTGATTGGCGCGGCACTGGGTCTGGGCGCGGCCATGCAGGCGACCGGTGGCGCCGGCTATCTCGCCCATGGCGTCCTGACCCTAATGATGGGGGCCGGGCCGACGGTGATCCTCTCTGCCTTTTTCCTGCTGGTGGCGATCTTCACGCTTAATCTCAGAAACAACGCCGGCGACGTCCAGTTCACCCCTATCGGGATCAGCATCGCGCAGGAACTGGGCGTTGATCCGATGGTGTTTGTCTTCGCCGTGATATTTGCCGCGAATTGTTCCTTCGCCACGCCGATGGGGTATCAAACGAATCTTCTCGTGATGGGTCCCGGGCACTATAAATTTGCTGATTTTTTCAAGGCCGGTGCGCCGCTTGTGTTGCTGCTTTGGATCATATTCTCGCTTTTCGCGCCATTTTATTATGGATTAATGTAGAATCGCGACATTTATTTAGGCGCGCTATTTGCGAAGCTGAAAATTCGCGTTATCTTTATTATATGGGAAAAAAAGCGAGACATATGGCAAGATGAAACGTGTGGAAATTCCATCGCGGTTTTTCTTCTCGACCCCCCCTGCGCCCTGCCCTTATCTTGAGGATCGGCTGGAGCGCAAGGTGGTGACTCTGCTTGCCGGGGATGATCCTGACGGCTTGCATAACACGCTCAGCCATGCCGGCTTCCGTCGCAGTCAGGACCTCGCTTACCGGCCGGCCTGTGACGGTTGCGATGCCTGTATCCCCATCCGCGTTCGGGCCAAGGATTTCCAGCTCAAGAAGTCTTTCAGGCGCATCTGGAAGGCGAATGAGGATATTTCCGCAAGACTTCTTCCCTCCGAAGCCTCGCGCGAACATTTCGAATTATTCCACCGCTATCTGTCATCCCGCCATTCCGAAGGCGGCATGGTGGATATGGATTTCTCCGACTATCAGGCGATGGTGGAGGAGAGCCCTGTCCGCTCCAAGCTCACAGAGTTCCGAAATCCCGATGGGAGCCTGTTCGCGGTCTGCCTGATCGATGAGATGGAAGATGGGTTATCGCTTGTCTATAGCTTTTTCGATCCGGATGAGGATCAGCGCAGCCCCGGCAGCTATTTGATTCTCTGGCATATTTTTGAGGCAGAGCTCCAACAACTGCCTTATGTCTATCTCGGCTACTGGATCGACCAGAGCCCGAAGATGGCCTATAAAAAGCGCTTCTATCCCTCTGAGATATTAGCCCGCGACGGCTGGCAACTATTGCCAAAATAGCGCCCAAGCGACCGAAAACTTCCTTTCCAGATACAAAAAAAGCGACGGATCTTTTGACCCGCCGCTTCTTCGCTTTTTTTTCAATCACCTCAACAGCGCTAGAAGTAATGGGATACATCCCGATGGCCGGATTGGCAGGCCGCCACATAGACCGCCTGCTCCTTATCCAGCTTGCGCTGCTCCCGCAGACCCATGGTGCTACGGATCGCCAGTTCATATTTCTCCAGCGTCGGCAGCAGATTAGTTCCGGCTTGATTGCGCCAGTCAATCTGCTCCTCATAATCAGCCAGAACCTTGTCCATACCCTCTGTTGCCTTCTCGAAGTCCGGCGTCTTGGCTTTCAGGGCGCGCCGGACCTTCGACAGGCCTGAGGAAATGTCAGAGGCCCCCTCCACATCGGAGATACGACTGCTCAAATCCTCAATCGACGCAATCAGGGATGCCGGCTCCGCCCCGGCCAGATCATTCTTGATCTTCACCAGATCCGCCTTGAGATCGAAATAGGCCGTGTTGCTTTGCAGGATGGCGATCAGTTCCGCAATGGGCTTATAAGCCTCTCCGGCAGCGCGATTGTATTTACTCCGGAGCAGGGATTCATCCTTCAGCAACTTTTTAAAGGTCCCATAGGTTTCCTTCCAGTCGGATGGAATTTCCGCGACCAGTTCCGCGCGCTCCGCTTCAAGTGCGGCGACCCGATCCTGCAGTTTCTTCTTGGCATCGGCCAGATCTTCGGAATACATCCGGCCAATATCAACTTTGAGGTCCTTGATCTCCAGATCCACATCCGCGATCTCGGCCTCAATGCTTCGGACTCTCTGCTGAATCGGCTTGAAGGTGCCGACATTTTCGTCGATGACGCCATCGGCCTGCCAGGCCTCCGCCATCAGCGCCGGTGCAGAAGCCGCAGCATCAAAGCTCTTTTCAAGATTGGACTTCAACCGCTTTGGCAGGTAATCGAGATTAAGCTGCCGCGCCTCCGCAACTGAGGCATTGATCGCAGCGCCTTCGGTCAGGAATTGATCGGCGATATAGCGATCCACACAATAGTTCAGGCGTGGGTTCCGCGGCGGCGGCGCCGTCTCCGACGTCAGCGAGGAGCGGTTCGGCAGATAGTTCACCAGCTGCGGATAGAGCCCAACAATAGCCAGCGCGATCAGCTGCAGCGTGATAAAGGCGATCACACCCTTATACATGTCGATGGTTTTAACAATCGACGGCGCCACACCGCGCAGGTAAAAGAGCGCAAAACCAAACGGAGGCGTCAGGAAGGACGTCTGGATATTCAGCCCAATCATTACCCCAAGCCAGACCGCCGTGATATTCGCCGACGGATCAGCGAGCAGGATCGGCGCCACGATCGGCACGACCACCACGGCAATCTCGATAAAGTCAAGGAAGAAGCCGAGAACGAAAATCACCGCCATCACGATGATGAATTTCGACCAGAATCCGCCTGGCATGCTGTTGAGGAAGTCACGGACGAGCTCTTCACCACCGAAGGCGCGGAACGCCGCCGTCAGCATCGCCGCACCCAGCAGAATAATAAAAACGAGAGAGGTCGTCTTCGCCGTCTCGATCATCACTTCCTGCAGGGTATTCTCTATCTTGAACGCGCGCATACTGCTCCAGCCGATGGCGACAATCAACCCCACAGTCCCGATAACACCAAGAGCAATGCCGATGGCGTCCTTCGTCGTGTTAATGGCCTTGACGTTCGGCTCGAATACCAGCAACACGCCAAGAATAAGAACGAGCGATGCCAAGCCGAGCAACACCGGCGCATAGGCCAACTTCTCCCCACTTTTCAGGCGGTATCCGGCCATCATGATGGCGCCCACAGCACCAATGGCACCAGCCTGGTTCACGGTTGCTATCCCTGCCAGGATCGGCCCCAAAACAAGGAAGATCAGCCCAAGCGGCGGGAATAGAGCCAAGGCCAGTTTGCCGAAGAACGCCCTATCAAAGGTTCCGCCATGGACTGCCGGGGCCACCTTCGGATTGATCAGGGCGTAGATCAGGATGAATAGCATATAGATGGCGACAAGCAACATGCCGGGTACAAAGGCACCAAGGAACATTTCCCCGGCACTGGTCGAAACCACATCGAAGGAGGAGGGCATCGACAGCTCCCCCGTCGCGGATTTGTACAGCGCTTTGCGCGCCGTTCCTGCCTGATCGACCGCGCTGGCCAGCTGGTCGGCGAGGATGATGAGAACAATCGATGGCGGGATAATTTGCCCCAATGTGCCCGAGGCAGCAATCGTGCCCGTCGCCAGCGACTTCGAATAATTGTTGCGCAGCATCGCTGGCAGAGAAATCAACCCCATCGCCACCACCGTCGCGCCGACAATACCGGTCGTCGCCGCCAGAAGTGCGCCCACGAAGACAACGGAAATCCCGAGACCTCCCGGCACCGGGCCGAACAGCTGCGCCATGGTAACCAGCAGATCCTCAGCAATTTTGGAGCGCTGCAGCATGATGCCCATGAAGATAAACAGCGGGATAGCGATCAGCGTATCACGCTCAACCTCCCAATAGACGCCGCGCAGGTTGGTCACACCAGCGCTCAACCACTGCCAGGGGCCGCCATGCGAGAAATAGGCGTCCGGATTACCGGTCGCAGCATAACCGACGATGGCCGCTAGGCTGACAGTCACAATTGCAGACCCAGGCAGCGCGAAGGCAACCGGATAGCCGGAGCCGAGAGCCAGAGCCATCAGAAAGATAAGGAGAGCGAGAAAGACAAGTTCCATGATTTATACTCTATCCCGTCAATGACGCTTCATGGTCGTGGTGACCCGGTTGCTCCAGATAGTCGGCAACGGCCTCCATCAGGTAACTGACGAACTGGATCAGCATGGTCACTGCAAATACGGCAAGAAATCCGGCCATGAGATATTTCACATGCAAGCCGAAGCCAGACTGGCTCACTTCAAAGTTAGAGAGCGGGCTGTAAATAATGGACGCCTTGCTGCCCATGCCGACGAACAGAATCGTCCAGCAGAGCGTAATTCCCATGAACAATGTACCAACCGCGTTAACAAAGCCCTTTGTCTTGTTGGTAAAGCCGGCATAGAAAACGTCAACGCGGACATGCCCTTCCTCCACCAGCGTGTAGGCACTCGCGAACAGGAACAGCGCGGCATACCAGAAGCGGACCAGATCTCCCATAAACGCCTGTTCATAAGAGAAAATAAAGCGAGAAAGAACAATCGCCAGCTCAGCAAAGACGACCAGCAGCGCCAGCCACTGAAAGCCCAGCGTGCGGGAACGAAGTGCGATCAAAAGCGACAGGAATATCAAGGGTATATGGACATAAGGTCCGCG
>CALEMG010000501.1 GCA_937910835.1 uncultured Alphaproteobacteria bacterium
CAGCATCGTCGTTCCCAGTTCCTGATGGAGGGATTTAAGAAGCTGCTGCATTTCCAGGCGCAGGTTTGCATCTAGATTGGAAAAGGGCTCATCAAGTAGCAGTATTTTTGGACGAAGGATCAAGGCGCGTGCAAGGGCAACGCGCTGCTGTTGACCGCCGGAAAGCTGACTTGGCTTTCGCTTTGCCATACCGTCAAGCTGCACGAGTTCCTGCATTCTATTAACCTCTCGTGTTATTTCCCGCTTTGGCTCGTGGCGCATCTTAAGGCCAAAGCCGACATTCTCGCCAACGCTCATATAGGGAAAGAGGAGATGGTTCTGAAAGATCATGACCGCATCGCGCTGGTCGGGCGACAATCGGAGAATGGATTGCCCTGCAAAGCAGATATCGCCTGACGTTGGCGCGAGAAGCCCGGCAATCATTTTCAGGATTGTTGATTTACCGCAGGCTGACGGCCCTAGAAGCGCGGTAAGTGATCCGCCTTTGATATGCATGGTAACATCATTCACGGCCGGAACGATTCCACTTGGATAGATCTTAGTGAGGTTTTCGAGGCTAACGTCGGTCATATCTGGCGTAAGCTTTCCACTGCGCTGTTGCGTCCCGTCAGGCGACGTGCGCCGAGGAGGAGCAGAACAACGCCCGGCAGGATATAGATCATGCTGATGGCCCCCGTGATGTCATTCCGCCCCGCACTGGCAAAATTAAAGAGCAGGAGCGGCAATGTCACGACACGCCCGCCACCGATTAGGAGCGTGAGGATATACTGGCTCCAGGAGACGAGAAAAGTAAAAAGAGAGCCGATTAACAAGCCCGGCAGAATAGCGGGCAATGTCACATAATAAAATGTCTGGATAGGGCCGGCGCCGAGGCTGCGGGCTTGAGCCTCTATTTCCGGGTTATAGTTAGCAAAGACCCCCGCCATGACCAGTACCATATAGGGCAATGTTGGGATGAGATGAACGATCAGGACGCCGAGATAGGATCCGGCAAGGCCGAGATTGAGGAAAACAACATGAAGCCCGAGCGCGACGGCGATGCCGGGCACGATTGTGGGGGCGAGGATCAGAAGCTCGACCGCGGCTTTTCACCGGAACTGATAGAGTCCGAGCGCCCGGCCTGCGGGCAGGCCTATGATCGCGGAGAGCAATGTGGCGCAAAGGGCAATCAGGGTCGTTACGCCAAGGGCAGGCAGGACTTCGGATGTGGTTGAGAAAACATAGCCCCAAGCTCTCAGGCTGTAGGCGGATGGTGCAATGTCCGGAAAGAACCAGCTTCGGCTGATGGACCAGATGCCAAGCGGAATTAGCGGAAGAACCAGCCAGCTGATCAACAATATAAGCGCAAACCAAGTCGGTCCTGACAGCCCGTCACGGGAAATACCCGCTTGTCTTTTTATACCGTCCTTACTCATGACCGGACATACCTGCGGGCGAGGCGGGCATAGCCGAAGATCATGACAGCACTTAAAAGCGCGATAATCATTCCCATGGCCAGCGCTTCCGGTCGGGCATTAAGATCCACATCCGTGAAAGACTGATAGGCTAGAACGGGCAGGGCCGCAGGGTAGCTCTGCCCGAGCAATGCTGGGATTTCATAGGCCCCGAAAGTGAAGGCGAATACGATCAGCGCGGCGGCTAGAAGACCGGGGGTGAGAAGCGGCAACAGAACAAAGCGGAAGCTCTGCCAGCGGTTTGCGCCGAGGGAGCGGGCCGCAGCCTCATAGTCGTGACCGAAAGTTTGCATATTGGCGAGCAGGATCATCCCAATAAAAGGAACCTCCTTCCAGACATATTGAAGGATAATCCCAATCGCGAGCGGATCATAAATCATCGCTGGAAAGTCTGATGGCTTCGCAATAATCTCGAACTCATAGGCTAGGCGCGCGAAAAATCCTGACTGGGAGAAAAGGTATAAAATGCCAACGGCGCCGACCAGATGTGGCACCGTCAGATTTATCTGGAAAAGGAAATTTATTACAGACCGCCCGATAAAATGCCGACGTAGTATCAATGCCGCGCCAACGGCCAGAGTGGAGGCAATTATCGTGGATGTAAAAGAGATATAGAAGGTCAGCAGAAAGGAGAGATAAAAATTTTCAGACGTCAGGATGTTGCGATAGGCGTCGAGATTTATCTCTTCACGCCCAAGAAGCGGCATATACCCCAAGCTGCCGATCAATCCAAGGCCGAGCCCGCCCAAAAACAATCCCACAATGAGAAGGAGAGCCGGAGAGAGCAGCAAGGGAATTTTCCAGCGCTCAAGCAAGCGAAACCTCTTCGATAGCACAAAAATCCGGTAAGGGTATTTTCACAAGCGCAGAGTTACTTGGCGACATTTTCCTGCCAGCCCTTCTCAATCGCGCTGATCCAGTCGGGATGTAACTCCGGGAGAGCTTTTTCGGAAAGTGCTGCTGGATCGATGACCGCAGGGTGACGGGGCAACTCGGTAAAGCGCCGCTTTTCATCTTCCGGCAAGCGGTTTATGTCGATCGCGGGTGCCGCGCCCCAGACGTTCGCTTTTGCCTTTTCATATTGGGCGTCCGCAGACAGGATAAAATTGGCGGCGACCATAGCGGCAGCCTTGATAGGAGAATTATAAGGAATGGAAACATAGATTGTGTTGCAAAAGGTTCACTCCTCAAGACCATAAGAT
>CALEMG010000502.1 GCA_937910835.1 uncultured Alphaproteobacteria bacterium
GCGCCCTGCATGTGGATGCGGGGTGGAACGTCAAAGGGCGGGTATTTTCTCGAAAGTGATCTGCCCTCTGATAGTTCGGCACGGGATGCCTTTCTGTTAAGTATCATGGGTTCTCCCGATCCGCGCCAAATCGATGGCATGGGCGGCGCAGATCCGTTGACGTCCAAGATCGCTGTTGTTCGTCCCTCAACGCGTGAAGGAATTGACATTGATTATCTTTTTTTACAAGTGGTTGTCGATCAACCGATCGTCACGGATGCGCAAAACTGTGGCAATATCCTTGCCGGGGTCGGCCCCTTTGCAATTGAACGAGGCCTAGTACCAGTTGCGGGCGACGAAACGGATGTGACTATTTATATGGAGAATACTGGACAGACCGCCATTGCCCGCATCCCGACACCGCACGGCGTAGTTTCTTACGCAGGGGCCGCGACAATTGACGGCGTGCCCGGCAGTGCTGCGCCAATCCCGATTACCTTTACTGAAACGGCGGGGTCAACCTGCGGCGCGCTTTTACCGACCGGAAATGCTTGTGACGTCATCGATGGAATTGAGGTTACCTTGATCGATAATGGCATGCCTTCTGTCGTAATACGTGCCTCTGATATGGGGATCACGGGCAAAGAGACACGGGAAGAGCTAGAGGCCAACGAACCGCTTAAAGAGCGGCTGGAAGCCATTCGCCTGCAAGCCGGGCCAATGATGAATTTGGGCGATGTCACAAATAAGACAGTTCCGAAAATGTGTATGGTAAGCCCGCCGCTCTCAGGAGGGGCAATCTCCACCCGAACCTTTATCCCGCATCGCTGTCATGCCTCTATCGGTGTGTTAGGGGCAGTCACAGTCGCGACGGCAGCCGTGCTTGAAGGCTCTCCCGCCGCTGACCTTGCAGTCATCCCAGAAGGAAAGCACAAAGAACTCAAGATCGAGCATCCGATCGGCGAGACAACCATCGTTCTGGAAATAAATAAGGTTGGAGCGGTCGAAAGTGCAGCCATCCTGCGCACCGCCCGTAAGCTGTTTGATGGCGTTATCTTCGCCCATTAAGGAAGAACAATGGACCCGGACTATTTACCGTTTCATCCTAATCCGTCGAAGCCCACGTTTAAGGCTCCGGCAGGCGCAGTCGACGCCCATTGCCATGTATTCGGCCCGGCCGAAAGCTTTCCCTACGCACCAGAGCGGAAGTACACCCCTTGCGATGCGCCAAAAGAGAAATTGTTCGAGCTTCGTAACTATCTCGGCTTTTCGCGCAACGTAATCGTTCAGGCCTCCTGCCATGGCCGAAATAATGATGCGCTTGTCGATGCGCTCAAATCGTCAAACGGGCTTGCGCGCGGCGTTGCCGTGGTCGGCCCGGATGTAACCGATGAAGAGTTGCGGGAAATGGACGCAGCTGGCGTTCGTGCAGTGCGTTTTAACTTCGTTAAACGGCTGGTCGACGCCACACCGAAAGAAGTGTTTCTTAAAATTGCCGATCGTATCGCAAAACTCGGCTGGCATATTGTGGTTTATTTTGAGGCGCCGGATCTTGAAGAACTGATCCCGTTCCTGAAACAGCTTCCCACCACGGCAGTTGTGGATCATATGGGACGACCGGATGTGACCAAAGGCGTCGATCATTTGGATTTCCAGCGTTTCATTCAGCTGCTCGAAGAAAATGAGAATTTCTGGACCAAGGTAAGCTGTCCAGAGCGGTTGACGGCGGCCGGTCCGCCCTATGATGATGTTATTCCATTTAGTAAATATCTTGTGGAAAGATTTCCGGATCGCGTCCTCTGGGGGACGGACTGGCCGCACCCGAACATGAAATCCCATGTCCCGGACGAAGGAGTTCTAGTGGATGTCATCCCCCGCATCGCCACGACGGAATTAGCACAACGAAAACTGCTGGTTGATAATCCAATGCGATTGTATTGGCCAGAAGAACCAAACCAGCCCTGAAGGGAGACAATCAATGAAAAGCTTGGCAGATACGAAGCCTATTCCCGGCACGATAATTTTCGATGGCGATCAGGCGATCAAAGGCTATCAACTTAACAAGATGTGCTTTTCCTTCAACAAAGCGGAAAACCGGGACGCCTTCAAAGCAGATGAGGACGCCTATTGCGTAAAATATGGTCTGACCGATGAGCAGCGTGCCGCCGTCAAGAAACGTGACGTGCTTGCCCTCTTAAATCTCGGTGGCAATATTTATTATCTTGCAAAACTGACAGGAATGTTTGGACTGAACATGCAAGACATCGGCGCGCAGCAGGCGGGCGTCAGCCTTGAGGAGTTCAAGGCCAAACTACTCGCCGCAGGGGAGACGAAAAATGGCTAGATTAATCGGCGGTATCGGCAGTTCCCATGTCCCGGCAATTGGCAATGCATTGGAGCAGGGCCTGCAGGCGGATCCCTATTGGAAGCCTTTTTTCGATGGATATAAACCCGTTTGGAGCTGGATGGAGGAGAAAAAGCCGGATGTCGCGATCCTTGTCTACAACGACCATGGGCTAAATTTTTTCCTTGATACCATGCCGACTTTCGCCATCGGGGCGGCGGCAGAGTACCAGAACGCCGATGAAGGATGGGGCCTAAAACCGCTTGATCCGTTTCAGGGGGATCCAGAGTTTTCATGGCATTTGATCGATAGCCTCGTACATGATGAGTTTGATGTTACCATGTGCCAGGAAATGCTGGTGGATCATGGTTTCACCGTGCCCATGTCCCTGATGTGGCCCAAGCAAGAAGCTCGTGATCAGGTCAAGGTCATCCCGCTTTGTGTGAATGTGGTGCAATATCCCTTCCCTACGGCCGGGCGCTGCCTCAAGCTCGGCAAAGCAATTGGCAAGGCCGTTGCGTCTTTTGATAAAGATTTGGATGTCGCAATCCTCGGCACGGGGGGGCTTTCCCATCAGCTCGACGGGGAACGCGCAGGCCACACAAATCGGGAATTCGATATGGAATTTCTTGAAAAACTCAAGGCCGAGCCGGAATGGCTACTGAAATACTCCAACTATGAACTGGCGGAAATTGTGGGGCCGCAGGGCGTGGAAATGATCATGTGGCTGATCATGCGCGGCGCTCTTGGAAACAATATACGGGAACTGTCCCGTAACTATCATATCCCGATTTCCAACACGGCCGCCGGCGTCATCCTGTTTGAAAATGATGCTGTTTGACCCGAAGAATTAAAACGGGCTGGCCTATCCCGTTCGCGCATGTCAATATTCCGTGGCAGGGAATAAGAAACTATGTGACGATCGGATAATAGAATGACAGGATATATCCTCGCCATTGATCAGGGAACAACATCAAGCCGAGCCATCCTCTTCAATAAAAAACACCGGCCCGTTGCTGTCGGACAACAGGAATTCACGCAGCATTTTCCTGCCTCAGGCTGGGTTGAACATGATCCGGAAGAAATCTGGGCAACAACCGTTGCAACGGCGAAGGAAGCCTTGAAAAAGGCTGGAGCCACATTAAGCGATGTCGCGGGCATAGGTATCACCAATCAACGCGAAACAACTGTGATCTGGGATCGGGAGACTGGCAAAGCAATTCATAACGCAATTGTCTGGCAGGATCGGCGGACGGCGGATATTTGCAGTAAGTTAAAGCAGGCGGGCCTAGAGTCAACTTTCACCGATAAAACGGGCCTATTACTCGACCCCTATTTCTCCGGCACCAAGATTGCCTGGCTTCTTGACAATGTGGAGGGTGCTCGCGCATCGGCGGAGAAAGGCAAGCTTGCCTTCGGGACCATTGACAGCTTCCTGCTCTGGCGGCTGACAGGCGGGAAGGTTCATGCGACCGATGCGACCAACGCTAGTCGGACGTTGATCTATGATATCCGCCGTGGAGAATGGTCCGATGAGCTTATGGACATTCTGAATATTCCGAAATCACTACTACCCGATGTGCACGACTGCGCCGCCGACTACGGCATGCTGGATCCTGATATTCTGGGCGGCTCCACCAGGATTTCCGCGATCGCCGGAGATCAACAGGCGGCGACTGTGGGACAGGCCTGTTTCCAGCCGGGCATGATGAAATCCACTTATGGCACGGGCTGTTTCGCCCTTCTGAATACAGGCAAGGTGCCGGTCAAATCCCAGAATAAACTTCTGACAACAATTGCCTATCAGTTGAACGGCAAACCAACCTACGCGTTGGAAGGATCTATTTTTGTCGCCGGAGCCGCTATCCAATGGCTTCGTGATGGTCTCGGCATCATTGAACATGCGTCGCATTCGGGCGACTTTGCAGAGCAGGCCGATCCAGGCCAGCGGGTCATCATGGTCCCTGCCTTCGTCGGGATCGGTGCGCCATACTGGGATGCCGATTGCCGAGGCGCCATCTTCGGCCTTACCCGCGCCGCCGGGCCGAAGGAACTTGCTCGCGCCGCACTGGAGAGCGTGTGCTTTCAAACCCGCGATCTGCTTACCGCCATGCATGACGATTTCACGAGTGATCATGAAACGGTTTTGCGTGTTGATGGCGGAATGGTCGCTTCCGACTGGACGATGCAGCGTCTCGCCGATATCTTGGGCGCACCGGTCGATCGCCCCGTCTCTGCGGAAACCACTGCGCTTGGCGCCGCCTATCTTGCGGGCCTGCAGACAGATTTTTACCCTTCTATTGATGAATTCTCCAAGAGCTGGCATCGTGATAAACGCTTTTCTCCGACCATCGCCGCTCCGGAACGGGACGCAGCCTATGCCGACTGGCAAGATGCCGTCCGGCGCACGTTGACAAGCTACCCTTAGAACGGGATGAAAGAAAAAAGCTCCATGCCGACAATTGAGTATTTCTATGCGGGTTATTCAGCATACGCCTATTTGGGGCATGCGGAACTGCTAAAGATTGCCCACGCAGCCGAACGCGAAATCGACCATCGTCCTTTTGACTTGCGCAAACTCATAGATGCAACTGGGGCGCCTGCTTTCGGAAGCCGATCCCAAGCGCATAAAGATTATTTCTTTGGCAGAGAGATCGTCCGCTGGGCGGAATACAGGCATATCCCGGTCCTAGGTCACACCCCAACTTATCACCATCATGATATCACATTATCAAACTGTATGCTTATCGCCGGGTTGGTCCAGGGGCTGAATATTGACCGGCTTTCTCATGAAATGCTGCGCGCCCATTGGGTCGAAGATTTCGATCTGGATAATCCCGATGATCTCAAGAAAATCGGGGAAAGAGCCAACGTCGATTCTGAATCCCTACTGAACGCGGCGGCGTCGGAGGAGGTGCGGAAAATTTACACTCGGAATACTGAGGAGGCCATCAAACTATCTCTGTTTGGCTCCCCCACCTACTTTGTGGATGGCGATATGTTCTACGGGCAGGACCATCTTGAAGTGATGGCCCACACCCTTGGCGTCTAGCTATCGCTATCCAGCACGCCGGCGTTCGGTGTAAAGAGCCGCTCTCCCGCGATTTCATAGTCGCCGATTATTTTCTGCGCTTTTGGGCTGACCAGCCATTTTTCCAGCTTTGCCGCGAGATCCTTTTTGACATGCGGATGCTTTTCCGGGTTGACCGGCAGATAGGCATATTGATTAAAAAGGACTGGATCGCCGGAGAAGAGCAAGCCGAGCTCTCCCTTGTTCTTGAAGTTTAGCCAGCTTGCCCGATCTGCAAAGACATAACCGTTCATACCGCTAGCTGTATTGAGCGTTGCGCCCATACCGGAACCACTTGCCCGATACCAGTTCCCTTCAAATTTCTCAGGATCCAGTCCAGCGGCCTTCCAGAGCGCCAGTTCCTTGCGATGAGTGCCGCTATCATCGCCACGACTCGCAAAAATCGATTTCTTTTGCGCAATCGCCGTCAGCGCGTCGGCCGCATTTTTTGCGTTTTCAATGCCTGCCTCATCAGATTTCGGACCTATCAAGACGAAATCATTA
>CALEMG010000503.1 GCA_937910835.1 uncultured Alphaproteobacteria bacterium
CGCCTTAGGCCGGGAAGTCCGTCTCGACCTCAATAAAAAGTGCAGTATCCGCTAGGCGGACCTTGTCTCCCGTTGTCGGGCCGAACATGCCCGCATAAGCGCCCCGTGAAAAGGTTTCCGCCATGTTATTCTCCCTTATCCAGCGGGCCCATGACGGCCTGATTAAATCCATAAACGGTGCGTGTGCCCGAGAGGGCGACGAGCTTCACATCACGTGTCTGGCCGGGCTCAAAACGGATGGCCGTGCCTGACGGAATATCAAGACGGAACCCCTTGGCGGCCGCACGATCAAATTCAAGGCCACTATTTGCTTCAGCAAAATGAAAATGACTGCCAACCTGGACAGGCCGATCACCGGTGTTGGAAACCGTCAGGGTCATAGACTGGCGACCGGCATTCAGCTCGATTTCACCATCGGCGGGGATAATCTCTCCTGGTTTCATCTCGCGCTCCTTATCGAATGGGATCATGCACGGTGACCAGCTTGGTCCCGTCGGGGAAAGTGGCTTCGACCTGAACTTCATCGATCATCTCGGCGATCCCATCCATGACCTGCTCCCGGCTGACGACCGTTCCGCCTTCACTCATCAGTGTCGCCACGGATTTACCGTCACGCGCACCCTCAATGACAAAATCCGTAATGAGTGCGATGGATTCGGGGTAGTTCAGCTTCACCCCTCGCGCCAGTCGCTCGCGCGCCACCATGGCAGCCAGCGAGACCAGCAATTTGTCCTTTTCCCTCGGTGTAAATTGCATTTTCCGCCCTTCTTATTGATTTTCCCACACTTTTGGCAGCGCCACGGCATGCCCTGCCAATTCCGCCCGCATTCCATTCAAAATCCGAGCAAGACTTTTCCGTAGCTCGTAACCGCTCCCGGCCAACACCCGCATAATCAGCAGCTCATTCCGGCAGGTGACCGCCGCCCGCACACCGCACTCCCGGCACAGTTCTCGTGCAAGTTCATGATAGCTTTCAGCCTGATCATCCGCGATCAGGATTGTCGCCATTCCCTTCGCACCCTTCAGAACTGCTGGGCGCTGAGATTGGATATGAATATCTCCCTCCAGCGCAAAATTATCAAACCAGAGAAGCCTACCATCCCGCCAAATTTTCCAGCCATCCCGCACGCTTGCGGATCGTAATGTCTCCCCATGGGCCGTCCGGCCAAACAACGTCGCCTCAAGTGCTATCAAACGACTTCCTGTTTCCAGATGCACATTGTTCATCCGGCGAAGGCGGCTTTTCTCAAATAGAATTGTCTCCTGCGGCAGCCATTCCAGAACGGCCTCGCGTGCCACATGCATTTCGGCCTCAATCACTGCCGTCGAGCCGACCGAGCGGTAGATTTTCTCAGCCGCCTGTCCCGACACGGTGAGCCCGGCCCCCGCCTCCAGCGTGACCTGATAGGACATATGATCCCCGCCAGTCAGCCCGCCTGCGGTGTTGATCAGAACAGCCTCAGGATAGTCGGCATGATCAACGGTAGGAAACCGGACCCTTCCGCATCCACGCTGATAGAGATGCGCGAGATTCGAGCTGGTCTCTTTGACGCGATACCTTAACTCCACGCGCCCTTCGGACCGGGCGAGCGCGGCAGGAGCGTGATCAGACTGTAAGGTATTTTCGAACGTCACTTTCCAGCATATCCTCTTTCGCTCCGGCCAGGACGACCTCCCCGCGATCCATAACTGCGAACCGGTTCGCGAGATCGCGCGCGAACTCGAAATATTGTTCCACAAGCAAGATGGCCATGTCCCCGCGGTCTCTCAATATTTCGATAACATTGCCGATATCCTTGATAATCGACGGCTGGATCCCTTCTGTCGGCTCATCAAGAACAAGAAGCTTCGGTCGCATAACCAGCGCGCGACCAATTGCCAGCTGTTGTTGTTGACCGCCGGACAAATCGCCACCTCTCCTTTTTAGCATATCCTGAAGGATAGGAAACAGATCAAAGATCTCCGACGGAATAAATCTCTCCTTAAGAGGGAGAGCGGCAAATCCCGTCTTGAGATTTTCATGCACCGTCAGCAGCGGAAAAATCTCTCTCCCTTGCGGGATAACCGCAATGCCTTCACGGGCACGCTGATGCGCACTCATGTTGGTAATGTCCTTGTCTTCCCATATGATTTTTCCGTTTGAGACTGGATGCTGCCCGACAATGGCGCGCAGCGTGCTGGTCTTCCCGACACCGTTACGCCCGAGCAGCGACGTAACCTCCCCCTTCTTTACCTCCAGCGAGACATGGCGCAGTGCTTGGCTCGCGCCATAGAAAAGATCGACATTTTCAACAGTCAACATGATCAGCGCCCCAAATAGACTTCGATAACGCGTTGGTTGTTCTGCACCGTATCAAGACTACCCTCAGCGAGCACGGATCCTTCATGCAGAACGGTTACTTTCGACTTAAGCGCGCGGACAAATTCCATGTCATGCTCAACCACAACGACCGAATGGGTCGCCGAAATTTCACGAAGCAAAATAGCAGTCTGTTCCGTTTCCGCATCGGTCATTCCCGCAACAGGCTCATCCACAAGCAGAAGATCTGGATCCTGCATCAGCAACATGCCAATTTCCAACCACTGCTTCTGGCCATGAGACAGACTTCCCGCAAGATCACCCGCCTTGTCCGTGAGGCGAATGACACCCAGAATTTCCATGATCCGCGCGACTTCCTCATCGTTAAGCGCCGCAAAGAGGGTTGTCATCACCCCTTTCTCGCCCTTCAGGGAAAGCTCCAGATTATGAAAGACAGTCTGGCTTTCAAATACGGTCGGCTTCTGGAATTTGCGGCCAATGCCGAGATTGGCGATAAAGGCTTCGTCATGTTTGGTAAGATCGACACCACCTTTGAAGAATATCTCACCCGTGTCCGGTTTCGTCTTTCCGGTGATTACGTCCATCATCGTCGGCTTACCGGCACCATTCGGACCAATAATTGCCCGCATTTCCCCGGGCTCGATCACGAAGCTGAGGTTATTCTGAGCTTTGAAACCATCAAAGCTGACACTAACCCCATCGAGATACAAGATTGATGTCAAATCCTGCGGAATTGGTTCATTGGCATGCGTTGTCATCATTCTTCTTTCACGGAGGCAGGAGATCCAAGTTCAGGGCCTCTCTGCTGCGTATTCTTCAATTTCTCAATCCATGTTCCTGCAGTACCGACAATCCCCTTGGGAAGGAACAGTGTCGTAAAGACAAACAATCCGCCCAACATGTAGAGCCACGCCTCAGGGAAGCTGCCCGTAAAATAGCTTTTGCCCCAATTGACGAGGAACGCGCCAAGAACCGCGCCCCAAAGGGTGCCCCTGCAACCATCGTCGACCCAGATC
>CALEMG010000504.1 GCA_937910835.1 uncultured Alphaproteobacteria bacterium
CCAGGCAGTGAGAGAGATGGCGATAACGGCATTTTCTATTCCGGCGCCAAGGGCGGCGACAAAGGCCAGCGCCAACACCAGACGCGGAAAGGCAAGGAAGATATCTGTAATCCGCATCAGGACCGTATCGATCCAGCCACCGGCATATCCCGCGACAGTACCGACGAATAGTCCTGCAACCGGAGCAATCAGGGCAACAAGAATAACGATATAGAGGGTGATCCGTGCGCCATGTATCAGGCGGCTAAGAATATCACGGCCGAGAGAATCCGTGCCGAGAAGATGTGCATCTGTTGCGAGCGGCTTGAGGCGATTTGCCAGATCCTGAGTGAATGGATCATGCGGCGCGAGGAGCGGGGCAAATATCGCAATCAACACAAGCAAGACTAAAATGATCAGGCCGAACATTGCCATGGAATTGCCGCGGAAGGACAGCCATCCCTGATAGAGTGAGGCGATGCGGGCATGATTTCGCGACGTCGGTGTATCTGTGAGCAGCCATGCGCGCCAGCCTGCTTGATGTTTGTCGGGCGTGTTGGAAATGCTCATTTCGCCCTCGGATCGAGGAATTTATAGAGAAGGTCTGAGAAGACGTTCAGGCATACAAACACCAACCCGACAACGACCGTGCCGCCCAAGACTGCATTCATATCGGCGGATAGAAGCGCCGTGGTGATATAGGAGCCGATACCGGGCCAGGCGAATATAATTTCGGTGAGAACGGAGCCTTCCAGAAGGCCTGCATAACTGAGCGCAATCACGGTGATCAACTGCACCTTGATGTTGCCGAAGGCGGGGCGCCAGATAACCGTCCACTCCGAGAGGCCTTTCACGCGGGCGGTTGTTATATATTCCGCATTCATCTGCTCCAGCATGAAGGAGCGTGTCATCCGGCTGATATAAGCAAGGCTGTAATATCCGAGCAGGGACGCAGGCAGGATGATATGGCTCATGGCGTCCTTGAAAACGGTCCAGTTGCCGTCAAAAAGGCTATCGACAAGGATCATGCCGGTAACCGAAGGGACGACATCCACATAGAAGATGCCGACGCGACCAGGGCCGCCAACCCAACCAAGAATTCCATAGAATATAAGTAGGCCGACAAGGCCGAGCCAGAAAATGGGCATGGAATAGCCGATCAGGGCGACAAGCCGCGCGATCTGGTCAATCCAGCTGCCACGGCGGACCGCCGCCAGCACGCCGAGCGGGACGCCGATAATAACGCCAATGAAAGTGCCGAGGGTGGCAAGTTCAAGAGTCGCTGGAAAGACGCGCCTGATATCTTCTGCAACCGGTCTCGCGTTCAGCAGTGACTGGCCGAAATCGCCCTCGAGAATATCCCGGATGTAATAGAAAAACTGGATGAAAATGGGCTTATCAAGCCCCATCGCGCGATAGGCGGCATCATAGGTTTCCTTGCTGGCCCTATCCCAGACGATAGAGATAACGGGGTCAATCGGCATAACGCGGCCAATAATAAAGGTGACAAATAACAGCCCGAGCATCGTCACCAGAATTGTACCGGTGGTCTTAAATGCCGATATTGCGATGGAGGTAAAGGGCGACTTGCGCCGCCCTTTTTCCGGTTCCGCCGGTATCGTCATCTATAATCCGGCTATTTGGTTACAGGCCAGTAGGCGACGGCCGTGATTGCGCCGCCAAGATTAAGATTTTTCACGTTACTCTTGCGGCCCGTCTGCTCGATTTTCTGAAACATGATGGCGAAGGGGGCTCTTGCCTGGAATTCCCGCTGTATATCCTCATACATTTTCTTGCGGACATCACGGTCACCCTCGATAACAGCCGCTTCGGTCTTCGCGGTCAGATCGCCCGGGTTCCAAGCATTCCGCCAGGCGAGCAGGCCCGTTGCTTTCGCGGCTTCGGAATTATCGGGGTTATAGGCGAAGGTGCCTGCATTTGTTTGTGGGTCCGGATAGTCCGGTCCCCAGGCGCCAATGTAAACGTCAAGATCCCGTGCGCGGTAACGGGTGAGCGTCTGCTTGCCGGTCCCGATCGTGATGTTAAGGGTGATACCAGCCTGGGCGAAGGTGTTTTGCAAGGACTGAGCGATTTCCACTCGTTCCTGCGCTTCACGAACACCGGCCTCAATCTCAAGACTTTCAACGCCGGCTTCTTTCAGCAGTGCCTTGGCTTTCTCAAGGTTGAAGCTATAGGGCTTGTCCTCGATCGCACCATGATTGGTTTTCGGCAGGACGGACTGATGTACGGTATACTGGCCTTTCAGGAAACTGTCCTGCATGCCGGTATAGTCGATGAGGTATTTAATTGCCTCTACGACTTTCGGTTTGGACAGCTCAGGATGAGTCTGATTGAGGGAGACATACATTAAGCGGC
>CALEMG010000505.1 GCA_937910835.1 uncultured Alphaproteobacteria bacterium
CTCCTATGCCTGCCACGCGGTGAAAGTGGAAGTTGATATAGACCTCGGTCATGTGAGTTTGCTCGACTATGTCATTGTTGAAGATGCCGGCATGATGATTAACCCGATGATTGTGGATGGGCAGGTCTATGGCGGTGCGGCGCAGGGGATTGGAACCGCCCTGTTTGAGGAAATGCGCTTTGATGCCTCCGGTCAGCCATTGGCCTCGACCCTTGCGGATTATCATTTACCGCTTGCCTCTGATTTGCCCGCCATACGTATTGAGCATATGGAAACCCCCTCCCCGCTAAGTCGTTTTGGTCAAAAGGGCATTGGGGAGAGCGGAGCCATCGGCCCGCCTGCGGCAATTGCAAATGCGGTCAATGATGCCCTTGCTTTTATCGGTGCGGAAGTCACGGAAGTCCCCATGACGCCTGAGCGTGTGCTGTCGGCAATTACAAATGCAGAACTCTCTGAACCGACAAGGGGAGACTCAGTATGAAGCCTGCCCTGTTCGACTTTGCCGTTGCCCAATCATTGTCAGATGCCCAACGCGCTCTCCACGTGGGGCAAAACAAGCTGGTATCTGGCAATCAATCTCTTGGACCGATGCTGAATTTACGTTTGACCCGTCCAGCTGGATTAATCGATGTTTCCTTGCTACCGGAATTACGCATTGTTGAGGAATATGAGGACTATGTTCGATTTGGCGCCGCCATTACCCACGCGGAGATCGAGGATGGAGAGGTTCCGGACCCAACCGGTCATTGGCTGCGCGATGCGGCTGCCAATATTGCTTATCGTGCGGTGCGTAATAGGGGAACAATTGGGGGTAGCCTTGCCCATGCCGATCCCGCAGCGGACTGGGTGATAGTAATGACCTGGATGTGCGCAACAGCCCTTGTGCACGGAACTGAAGCGAACGCGACTTTGCGCGCCATTCCCATGGAGGAATTTATCAACGGCCCCTATAGCACTGCCCTCGGTCCAGAAGATATTCTAGCGGCTGTAGACATCCCGAAACCGGGCAAAGGCGCGCGTTGGGCTTATTGGAAATACACACGGCAAGTTGGGGAATTTGCCAAGGCAAGCGCCGCGATCCTTGTTGATCCATCAAAAAACCGCACACGCGTCGCAATTGGAGCACTGGGCCGACAGCCTGCCCTTCTTCTCAACCCCGAATCTGTGCTTGATGGATCGCAATCCCCGGCGGACGCCTTGTCAGAGGCGATCCCGGATCAGGCTGCAAGCAAACTTCATCTTCATGCCGTTGCCCTTTCCAGAGCCCTCGAGCAGATAAAAGTAGCTAAGGAGTTTTCAGCATGACCGATACGGCTGTCGATCTTGTCGTTAATGGTACGCCTGTTTCCGAGACGGCAGAGCCCCGCACGCATCTTGCGGATTTCCTGCGTGAAGACCTGCTTTTAACGGGAACGCATTTGGGATGTGAACAGGGTGTTTGTGGTGCCTGCACCGTGTTTGTCGATGGACGACCGACGCGTTCCTGTATTACACTGGCCGCGGCCTGCAAAGGCGCGGAGGTTCGAAGCGTTGAAGGATTTGAGGATGATCCGCTGATGCTGGCATTACGCGACGCCTTCAAGCGACACCACGGCCTTCAGTGCGGTTATTGCACACCAGGCATGCTGGTGACCGGTTACGATATTATCCGGCGTCTTCCAAATGCCAATGCAGACCGTATCCGCAAAGAGCTGTCCGGGAATTTGTGCCGCTGTACCGGCTATGCCGGAATCGTTGCAGCAATTGCCGATGTTCTGGAAAACAATCCACCCGCCGCGAAAATTCAACCGCAAACCAGGGCAATGCAAAACTCTGGAAAAAGTGCCGTTGATTCGATTGAGGTCATTTCAGAGGCCTCCTCCACCGTCGCGGCTAAAACAACCGGCGCGACCGGAATTCCGACGAAACAGTCTCTTGCCACCGCGCCCGCCCTTTCTCGAACACTGAGCTTTGATGCCTCTACGTCAGAGATATGGGAAATAATATCGGCTCCAGAAAAGATTGCGTCCTGTATTCCGGGCGCTCGCATCGATAACATCACCAACGATAAGCTGTTGCAGGGGCAGTGTGCTGTCGCCATGGGGCCGATCAAGGCCGCATTTTCGGGCACCGCAAAAATGGATCTCGATGAGGCAGATAAATCCGGTCATGTAATTGGCCGAGGCAAGGATGACCTGAGCCGCTCCCAACTTGATGGTATGCTCGATTTTCGTGTATCCGAAATGCCAGAAGGCGGCGCAGAACTCGCCCTAGATATGACCTATAAATTGACGGGGCCCTTATCGCAATTCAGCCGCCCCACTCTGGTTGCCGAGATTGCAGACCGTATTCTGGATCAGGTCGCCGCCTCAATCG
>CALEMG010000506.1 GCA_937910835.1 uncultured Alphaproteobacteria bacterium
AGCAATTGCCCAAGCGGATAGGCGAGCGCCATATGGGCGATCAAGGTGCCGTGCTCACCGCGATCCTTATCATATGAAAAGGGAAGATGAGTGGCGACGGGCACGCCATCTTCCCCGGCGGAAACCAGAAGAGCGAAACTTGCTTCGGGCAGAAGCCGGATCAGGGTTTCCTTACCCGGCGCAACAAAATGCGGAGGGACATACATAGGCTTATTCCATAAAAACGACCGCTACAAAGAGCGGCCTTACTTAATCAACAAATTGGCTCAGCTCCAGCGCCAATTTTCTCAAACTTACAGAACCAATTACCGACGCTCCACCATCATCTTTTTGATCTCGGCAATTGCTTTTGCCGGGTTCAGGCCTTTCGGGCAGGTATTTGCGCAGTTCATGATCGTGTGGCAGCGATAGAGTCGGAAGGGATCTTCGAGATTATCGAGACGTTCACCTGTATGCTCATCACGACTGTCGATGATCCAGCGGTAAGCCTGCAACAGGATGGCCGGTCCCAGGAAACGATCGGAGTTCCACCAGTAGCTCGGGCAGGAGGTGGAGCAGCAGGCGCAAAGAATGCACTCATAGAGGCCATCGAGCTTCTCACGGTCCTCCTTCGATTGCAGTCGCTCCTTCGAGGGCGAAGGCGTTTCCGCCTGAAGCCAGGGCTGGATGGAGGCATACTGCGCATAGAAATTAGTAAGATCCGGCACCAGATCCTTCACCACCGGCTGATGCGGAAGCGGATAAATATTAATATCACCGTCCACCTCATCCATACCTGTAGTGCAAGCCAAGGTGTTGGTGCCGTTGATATTCATCGCGCAGGAGCCGCAAATCCCTTCCCGGCAGGAACGGCGGAATGTCAGGGTCGGATCAATCTCGTTCTTGATTTTAATTAGTCCGTCCAAGATCATCGGCCCGCAGGTATCGAGATCGACATGATAGGTATCAATGGCCGGGTTCTGATTATCGTCCGGGGACCAGCGATAGACATTGAATGTCTTGGTATTCGTCGCGCCCTCCGGCTTTGGATGTGCCTTACCGGTACCGACCCGAGAATTTTTTGGTAATGTCAATTCAACCATTTTTCATTCCTAACGCGCTTAATACACACGTGCCTTTGGTTTGATATAATCGATCTCGTCCGTCAGCGTATAATCATGCACCGGTCGGTAGTCGAGCTTCACCCCGCCTTCATCGCTGTGATAGGTGAGCGTGTGTTTCATCCAGTTTTCATCATCGCGATCGGGGAAATCCTCATGGGCATGCGCCCCGCGGCTCTCTTTACGATTCTCCGCTGCCGTCATTGAGACGACCGCCTGCCGGATCAGGTTGTCCAGTTCCAGTGTCTCCACAAGATCGGAGTTCCAAATCAATGATCGGTCTGTCGTCTTGACGTCAGGCATCTGATCCCAGACCTTGTTAATTTTTTCCACCCCTTCAAGCAATGTCTTGCTCGTGCGGAATACGGCGCAGTCGTCCTGCATCACCCGCTGCATATTGTATCGAATGTTCGCAGTTGTGATTTCGCCATCTGAATTGCGGAATTTGTCAAGACGCCCAAGAGCCTCATCACAGG
>CALEMG010000507.1 GCA_937910835.1 uncultured Alphaproteobacteria bacterium
ATTGCAAATCCGGCAATGACGAAGAACCGGCAACAACAAATGCAGTTAATTGCAATCCTGAAAATAAGGCTAGTTCAGCGATGTCATTTGCAGTTAATTGCAATTTTTCTTTAGATCATCTGCAGCCAAACGGGTGTGCTTCCGTTCTAACCTCCGATAACCTCCACTTATCGGACCCTAAAATCAGCCTTTCAGAAGACGTAAAAGGCTATGTGCAGGATGCGATCTCACCCAATACCAGACGGGCCTACAAGTCCGATCTCGCGCATTTCGAGAAATGGGGCGGGACAATCCCGGCAACGAAAGAGATGGTGGCCGCATATCTTGCAGAGCATGCCGGTAAACTGGCCATAGCAACATTGCAGAGGCGTCTCGCCTCCATCAGCATCGTACATGGGGCAAGGAGCCTTGAGAGCCCGACAGGATCGAAGCTGGTGCTGACGACGTTGCGCGGTATCCGCAAGCGCCATGGCAAACCGCAGAAACAGGCCAAGCCATTACTGGTGGAGGATCTGTTCCGGATTATGCCGCTGCTCGGGGACAGTGTGAAAGATACGAGAGACCGCGCCCTACTGTTGATTGGCTTTGCGGGTGGGTTCAGGAGATCGGAACTGGTGGGGTTGAATGTGGAGGATATCGAGACCGTACGGCAGGGGCTCGTTATTACCATTACTCGCTCGAAGACGGATCAGTCGGGAGAAGGAAGAAAAATCGGAATACCGTTTGCACAAGGAGCTTATTGTCCGGTGTTGACGTTAGAAGCATGGGTAAAACAGGCAGGGGTAACGGAGGGTCCCCTCTTCCGCCCGATAACGCGGCATGGAGAGATTAAGGACACTAGGTTATCGAAGGAAGCCGTCTCGCGGATCGTCAAGCAGTACGCGAAGGCAATCGGGCTGGAACCAGCTCACTTCTCCGGTCACAGTCTCCGGGCCGGTCTCGCCACCAGTGCCGCGCAGGCTGGCGTCAGCACCCTCGCCATTCGCAGGCAGACGGGGCATAGGTCGGATGCAATGTTGAGCCGGTATGTCAGAGAGGGGGAGTTGTTTAAGCGCAACGCGACAAAATTTTTATTTTAGAATAACTAGTTTGCTACGATATCCAATGAATTGCTTCTAGATTTAAAGGCATTGAGTTTTTTTAAGTATCCATTTCGCCCTACAATAATAGCTATTGACAGAGCAACTTGAAGGTCCATCGCATGTATTTGGATATTCATGCTTGGTCAGTATCAGTTTATAGCAATGCTCTTTGTATTTTTGGAATAGCGTTCTCTCTTGGCTCATGAAAATCAATGATGCTGACAAACTCTCCGCTGGCGTCATAGACAAATACGCCAGCAGTATGGTTTATGGTATAACCATACTCGGTTGATACCCGTTCGTACTTCACGCGAAATCCTTTGGCCGCATTTGCAATTTCAACAGGCACGCCTGTGTAACCTATGATAGCGGGATGAAAATTGCTCACATAGTCAGCCATTGCCCGAACTGTGTCCCGTTCGGGGTCAACTGTAATGAACGCTACTTTAAACCGGGAGGCATCGTCACCAAGTCCTTGCAGCCATCCTGTAATGTCGGTGAGGGTCGTCGGGCATACATCGGGACAATAGGTGAACCCGAAGAACACAAGAGTCGGATATCCGATCCAGTCGTCCGGGCTGACCGTTCTGCCAGAATGATCGGTCAGTTGGAAATCCATCTCATAAAGAGGAAGAGGCAATATACTGGAACGACCTGACCGTTGAGAAGCTCCGGGTCCGTCCGTCTGCCACCAGCCAAACAGCAATGCGGCGGCAAGGGCGCTGGTAGTGCCCCCGATAGCTAGGACCGCATTGCGTCGCGAGACGGCCATATCTTTATTCATCTCCTATAATAATATTATGTGAACTTTATTTTCGAGCCACTTTGTCATTATGTGAAACACTTGTCTGACTTCCAAAATTGGGTAGGAGCAAACATATTACGCCGATTGTAATAAATACATCCGCGCTATTGAAAACCGGCCAATGGTATTGGCCGACATATAAACTAAGGAAATCCGTTACAGCTTCGTTATGAACACGGTCAATGACGTTTCCTATGGCCCCTCCGATGACTAGGACGATCCCAATAACCTCGTTCATGCGTTCAGCACGCCACAGCCATACAATGAGTAATCCTATGATACCGATGGCCACCCCTGACAAGATTTTAGGTCCCCAAGCTCCCATGTCACTGAACAGACCGAAACTCATGCCACTGTTGAAAACAAGTACGATATCGAAGAATGGCAGGACAGGGATTCGACGAGGCGGGTTCATGACGATTGTTATCACTACCCATTTCACCGCTAGATCAGCAATTGACAGAAGACTGGCGGCTGCCAAGGCGTAGGAGAAATTACGAATATGTTTCCTCCTTTTGCAATCTCTATCCATTGCTTGGCCCTGTTTTCGCGTGGTTGGGCTTACTTAGCGCTTCGTTTTTCGATGCGTTGGGTTTCAGTGCCAATAGCAGCTTGGTTGTTGCCTCCCGAAATCGTACAAGCTCGTTGCCAGTCAACACGCGCTGTGGAGGTAAATTGATTGTCATGGGGTTTACCTGCTTGCCATCCTGCAGGACCTCGTAATGCAAGTTAGGACCGGTCGTCAGGCCAGTAGCGCCGACATATCCAATAACCTCGCCTTGCTGGACGCGATCCCCTTTTTCAAGGTTGTCGGCATATTTGCTGAGGTGGGCGTAACCCGAGTCATATTGGTTGTCATGGCGGATGCTGATGTATTTTCCATAGCTGCCGTTGCGTGTCCGACGGGTAACAACACCATCGCCAGCTGCGAACACCGGTGTGCCCCGAGGGGCGGCAAAATCAAGCCCCTTGTGCATTCTTGCGTAGCCGAGGACCGGATGTTCGCGGTTACCAAAGAGCGAAGAGAGTTGCCCTCCATCGACTGGAGTCTTTGTCAGGCTGGTCTGAACGCTATTGCCATAAGCGTCGAAGTATCCGATAAAACCGTCACTAGCCTTGTAGCGGAAGTAGCTAAGCGTACGGTTGGCCAGTGTAAGCGAGACATAAACGAGTTTTCCCGTATGTTCTCCCCCAAAATCTCCATCATCGAACTTTTCATAACCTAAAACAAAGCGATCACCCTTGCGGATATCGCGCTGAAAATCGACGGCTTTACCCAGAAGACTGTATGTTTGCAGCAGAACAGGCATCGGTGTGTCCTGATTGCGTGCGGCCGCATAATGACTGGCTGTGATCTTGCCCGACGCCGAGATCAGGCCAATACTGTGTTCGATCAGCTGGGTTTGAG
>CALEMG010000508.1 GCA_937910835.1 uncultured Alphaproteobacteria bacterium
GGCGTTTCAATATGCTTTTTCTGCCGGAGGAAATCGCGCGTCCAGGCGCGCCCGTCCGCGACAACGCCCCGCGACAGCGGCGGAACATTTTCCGGTAGATCCCCGTTATACATAAAAGGCTGCCAGGCGCTGTCATATTGCTGATAGGGATTCGTCCCGTAACGGCGAAAATTTTCATCATTCGGAACAAGAATTTGGCCGTTTGGCATTCTTTCCCTGAACTTGGCGAAAGATTCGATTCTCACCGGTAACATATCTAGTTCCGTGCCGGTGAGTTCCCCAATGATCGCCCGGCCGACGAACTGCTGCCACCAGCTTTCCGTCTGTCGGTCATACATGATCAAATCGGAATGACGGAGTTTCCCGGTCGTTCCGAAATCAAGGACCATTTCCCCTTTCTCCGGGTGGGTTATGCGACGATCAAAGACAAGGGATGCGTTACAAAGCGGACAGAATGTCACCGCGATGGGAACGCCGCCAATTTCATCATTCACGATTTCATGCCAGATCAGAACCTGCAACGGATAGGCCTTCGCCTCGCCGTTCACAACGACTCCGATCACCGGTTCCGTCAGCTTAAGATGATCAGCCTCGGCGACCGGAATAAACGCCGGGTTATCGATTGCCGGAATGCCGTCCTTCGGAACGCCACCGTTTCGAATTTCATCAAACTGCACTTCGCTTTGCGAAAAATCTGTGTCTGGCCAAAATTTTGCCCATAGCGCCGGATTTGCGTCCACCGGAGCAGCGCCAAAGATCGGTGCGAACAGGCCTAGGATAAAAAGAACATAGATTTGTCGCATGCCCCATTCTATGAATGTTATGACAGACTTAAAAATCAACCCTTTGTGATTGATTGGGAAAACTGCTTGGGACGACGATGGCTTTAGATGTTGAGAATATCGTGATTGGCGCGGGCGTTATAGGCCTCGCTATTGCTCGGACCCTCGCAGTGGCAGGTCAGGATGTGCTGGTGCTCGAACGGTCCGCGCATTTCGGGGAGGAGACGTCGTCACGCAATAGCGAGGTGATCCATGCCGGAATTTATTATCCCAAAGACAGCCTGAAGGCCCGCTTCTGTGTTGAGGGAAAGAAGCTGCTCTATGAGTACTGCGCCCTCCGACATATTCCCCACAGGAATTGCGGCAAGCTGATCGTCGCAACATCGGAAGAGGAACTGGCAACCCTTGATGGCCTTGCGGCGAAGGCGGCGGCCAACGGGGTTGACGATATCGAATTTATAACCCGCGATGCAGCAAAAGAGATGGAACCATCTCTCAATTGCGCCGCGGCGCTCCTCTCCCCATCCACCGGGATCATCGACAGTCACCAGCTCATGCTCGCCTATGTAGGTGAGATTGAGGATAATGGCGGCGCCATTGCCTATAACACAGCATTCGAGACGGCTGTGAACACCGCGGAAGGGTTTGCCGTCACCGCTGGCGGAGTGACGGTGCATTGTAAAAATCTGATCAATTCGGCGGGGCTTTCGGCGCAAAGCGCAGCAGAGAAAATATCCGACATTGCGCCTGCGCATATCCCTACACGCTATCTCACCAAGGGCAGCTATTTCACCATGGCCGCCCCGTCTCCGTTTTCGCGGCTGATCTATCCGGTACCGAATACGGCAAGCCTAGGCATCCATGTGACCATCGATCTCGCCGGGCAGATTCGCTTCGGGCCGGATCAGGAATGGGTCGATCATATCGACTATGAAGTCGATCCCGCCCGATCCGCGGATTTTTATGAGGCGATCCGCCGCTATTTCCCAGCACTGCCCGATGGCAGCCTGATCCCCGCCTATTCCGGCATCCGCCCAAAGGTCCAGACTCCAGATGGCGCGGCGGCTGATTTCATGCTCTCTGGTGAGGCAAAACACGGCATTCCGGGGCTGGTCAATCTGTTCGGCATGGAAAGCCCCGGCCTAACCTCTAGCCTTAAAATCGGCGAGACTGTTATGAAGATGCTCAGTCAGACGGATCGGCTGTGAATCGCCGAATTTAAACGTATTTCCGCCAAATCTTTGCTTTTGAGGCAGATTTTTTATTTCTTTTAATCGAAGCTGGTGGAAATTTTGCAAATCCCTTGCCTATATTGGCGAAAGGATGCTGCGAAGTTTGAAAATTGGTAAAATTTGGATTGATTTCGCGCATATTTAAGAAAATATCAAGGCCGAGACGCTATATTAGCTAAATATTTTTGAGGCTAGTCATGACAGTATTTTCTGCGAAAGAGTTCGACAATCACGAAGACGTCCTGTTTTTCCATGATCGAAAAACCGGCCTGAAGGCAATTATCGCCGTTCACGACACCACGCTTGGCCCGGCGCTCGGCGGCACGCGCATGTGGAATTATGAAAGTGAGGAAGAGGCCATTGCCGATGTTCTGCGCCTTTCTCGCGGGATGACCTATAAGTCCTCTCTCGCCGGGGTCAATCTCGGCGGTGGCAAGTCCGTGATTATCGGCAACTCTCGCACCGATAAGACACCGGAACTGTTTGAGGCCTTTGGCCGCGCGGTGGATCAGCTGGGCGGCACCTATATCGCTGCGGAAGACGTCGGCACCACAGTACCGGATTTAGAGATTGCCCGCCGGGCCACCCCTCACATCGCCGGAATTACCGAAGGAAATAGTGGTGATCCCTCCCCCGCAACGGCCTGGGGTGTTTTTCATGGCATCCGCGCCGCAGTCGAGTTTGAATTAAACAAGACGGATTTTACTGGCGTTAAGGTCGCAGTGCAGGGCCTCGGCAATGTCGGCTACGGCCTGTGCGAGCTGTTAAAGGACGCGGGAGCGGAATTGATCGTCGCCGACCCCTATGATGCCGCCGTGGAGAAGGCCATCAAGAACTTGGGCGCGACAGCCGTCGCTATCGATGCGATCTATGATCAGAACGCCGATGTATTTGCCCCATGCGCCCTCGGCGCCATTCTCAATGACGAGACGATTGACCGGCTGAAAGTTCACGTTGTTGCCGGTTCCGCGAATAACCAGCTGGCCGAGGACCGCCACGCAAAAATGCTTATGGATAAAGGCATTCTCTACGCGCCCGATTATGCGGTCAACGCTGGCGGCATCATTATCATCAGCCACGAAGGCCCGCATTTTAATCGCGAAAAGGCCATGCAGCAGGTGGCCGGCATCTATGACACCTGCCTCAGCATTTTTGAACGGGCGAAACAGGAACGGGTAACAACTGCCGAGATCGCGGATAAGATCGCACTGGAACGGTTGGAGCGCGTTCGTAATGAAAAGGCCGAACTCGCTCTCGCAAGCTAGCGGATTAAATCAGGGCCAGCGATTATGGACCCAGAACCAGTGGTCCGGTCGCTCGGTTATCCATTGCTCATAGGTCTCATTGATCGCCTTTAAAAGCGCGAAGACATCCGCCTTCCGGTCGCCCGTCGGTGGGATATCAAGCGCGGGATAAATGGTAAGGCGGCGACGCCCATCCTCCAGCCGTTCCGCGCGCATGGGGTAAACCGGCACCTCCATCTTGCAGGCAATCTCCGCCACCGCCGGTGCCGTCATGGCATCGCGGCCAAAGAATGGGACGGCAACGCCGGTATTCAGCTTCTGGTCATTGAGGAGGACAATCGCCCCGCCGTTCCGGGCCGCCTTGAGGATGGTTCGCGCGCCTTCATTCCCTTTTGGCACAAAACGATAGCTCGGATCGGCGCGCATTGCCTGAAAATATTCCTCAACAAGCGGATTGTTCGCCGCGCGATAGATACCAGTCGCGCGCTTTCCAAACCGCCTTCCCACCAGAGCCACCAATTCCCAAGGACCGTAATGGGCGGTCACGTAAAAGGCCGCTTTGCCATTTTCGACATGAGCGGTCAGGTATTCCTCCCCAACTATTTCAATTGTTTCCGTATCATCCAGGATCTCGCGGTTAAACGGAATTTCACCGACATTTCGGCCGAGATTGCCCCACATCCGCATGAGATTTTCCTCAATCGCCCGTCCCGTCAAGTCGGGAAGGGCCATTTTCATATTCTCTCGTGCAAGACGATGAACGCTCATCCGCGGCCCGATCTGACGGGCAAGCCAACCGCCGAAACGGGCAGCGCGGCCCCGCCCCAGTAGGCGAAAAATCGCCACCGCTATTCTGACGGCGATCCATTCCATACGGTATTTCAGGGATATTTTTGGCATGTACTACCCTTCTTTCAAGACGGAAAGAAGAAGCTTTCTCAATGCATCTGGCGCCGCGAATACCATTTCCACATCAAATACAGTGACCATCATCTTTGCCTCCACCGATAGCCGGACGTAATCCTTCCGGGTAGTGACCAGAGCCGCTTTCTCCGCCGCAGCCACCTCAACCATACTCATAATTTCATCTTTATTATAAATATGATGATCAGCATATCTAAAGTGATTTATTAATTCACATCCAGCATCTTTAAGGCTCTGAAAGAACTTCTCTGGACGTCCAATGCCAGCGAAGGCAACCACCTTCTCCCCGCTGATCTCTTCGGCTGAATCGCG
>CALEMG010000509.1 GCA_937910835.1 uncultured Alphaproteobacteria bacterium
CAAATCCGCGATACGGACGGTTCGATCGGCTGGGTACAACGTAATCTGATCAGCAGTCGCAGGACCTTGATCATCACGGGTGATGTGCGGGCGGTCTATGAAGACCCCGATGAGAGCAGCCCCGTTGTCCTGCTTGCCGAACCCGGTGTTGTCGGCAAGCTGGAGGAATGCGATGGGCGTTGGTGCGAAATCGAAATTGCAGGCCTCACCGGTTGGCTCATGGCCAATCATTTCTACGGTGTGTATGAGAACGAGAAAATTCGCTAACTCGCCCGTTAGCTGGCGAGGTCTTCGGCCAATGCCGTCCGCGTATTACCCTTGATCAGCGCGATATGGCCGTAATTTTCGTGCTCTATCCCGAGCTGAACGTCAGTTGTAGGGTCCTTGAAGGAGGCTTTCTGGGCATCTGTCAGTGGAAAATGCAGGAAATGAATGGAGGAGGCTTTGCCATCTTCCGTCGTGCGCTCCACTTCCTGTTCCGGAACAGCGTAGATCTTTTCGCCGCCAACAGAGAGATAGGTCGACTTTTCGATATGACCGAGCTGGCGCAGCATGAAGTCACGGCGAACCGGATCATCAATTTCAATCATAAGCGTTGCCACTAGCTCCGATCCATTCGGGATGAGCGGGTTATAGGCCGCAAGCTCGTCCTGCAGCTGCTCATCGCCACCTTGTTCGATATATAGCATTTCCTGAATCTGCGACCACATGGTGTCGTAATTCTCAAAGTAGAAGGTCGCAAAAGGGCCGATCTCCACCCGGCGATTCTTCTTAATTGGGATCAGCTTTTGTTTATGCTCTTTCCGGATTTTTTGATACTCGGCAAGGGGCAGAATATCGTCCGGGGTGATTTCGCGGTTTCTAACAGCAGTCATAACAGTCATTCCTCTGATAGGCCGTAGGATTTGGCCAATAGTTCGATTGGGTGTAAGGCGGTTTTCGCATCAACCCCATCGGCATCGAGATTTTCAATTCCCTGCATCAAATGCTCCGCCGCCAGCGGACATTCTGATGCAATATATTTTGCATTCGATTTAAGGGCTGTTCGCGCTGCCGGTTTGCCAACCTTGAGCGCCGTCTCATAATTTCCCTTCATAATTCCCCAAGAGCCTCCATGACCGGAGCATCGCTCAACGACTGTGACCTTGGCTTCCGGGATGAGGCGTAGCACTTCCGCACCTTTCGCGCCCATATTCTGAGCTCGTGCGTGGCAAGCAAGATGCATGGCCATGCTGTCGCCAATCGGCTGCATGCCGTCTGCCATGCCTTCTTTTTTGGCAAATTCAATCACATATTCAGCGACATCAAAGGTCGCCTTGGATAGCTTTTCAATTGTCTCATCGCCGGGGCCCTCAAGGGGCCTTACAACATACACCAAAAACGCCAAAAAAAAACCAAGTCAAGAGAGGA
>CALEMG010000510.1 GCA_937910835.1 uncultured Alphaproteobacteria bacterium
TGCAAGCTGGCGCAATTTTGCGACAAGCCGGGGCAACAGGATCGTCTCCCCAATATCGCCAATTGCCAAACGGATTACCTTGTCGCTTGTATGCGGATCGAAGTCTTCCTCAGCGCTGATTCCGGCCTGCAGAAGACGGAGCGCCTGACGAACCGGTCCAATCATTTTCTGCGCCATCGGTGTCGGGTTCATCCGTTTACCGGCATGAATAAAGAGCGGATCATCCAATCGGTCGCGCAGACGCGCCAACGCGTTGCTGACCGCGGGTTGCGTCACATTCAAAGTACGGGCGGCGAGCGTCAGGTTGCCATGCGTATAGATTGCCTCGAACGTCAGGAAGAGATTAAGATCGATATGACGAATATTCATTCTCAAACTATAATATATATGAATAGTAAATTATCATAGAAATAAATTTCAATGATTTTCATATTAAGACTATCTTGCTCTCAGAAACATACTGAATTCAAGAGGGATCAGAGTAATGGAATTTTACTTTACCGAGTAAGTCGACGGTCTAGTGAGCGGCGTCGAAGGCGTTATGGATGCCCATGTCTATGCCGCGGTGCAAGAGTATCACGACTATATCGAGAAATCTGAGAACCGTTGGGTAATTCCGCCGGTAATGGAGGAACTCAAGAAAAAGGCCAAGGCAGAAGGATTGTGGAACCTCTTTCTTGCGGAGTTCGAAGACTATGGCGCAGGCCTGAGCAATCTGGAGTATGCGCCGCTTTCCGAAATCATGGGCCGATCGATGATCGGGTCCGAAGTTTTTAACTGCAGCGCCCCTGATACAGGCAACATGGAAGTGCTTGCCCGCTATGGCACGCAGGCCCAGCGCGACGAATGGCTGGTCCCACTCTTGAACGGGGAGATTCGCTCCGCCTTCGCTATGACGGAACCGGCCGTCGCCTCCTCTGATGCGACGAATATTCAATGCACGATCGACAAACAAGGCGATGAATATGTCATTAACGGGCGCAAATGGTGGACGTCCGGCGCGCCGGATCCGCGTTGCAAAATCATGATTGTCATGGGGAAGACCGATGTAAATGCACCGCGCCACCAGCAACAATCGCAGATTCTAGTTCCTACAGATACCAAAGGCGTTACGATTGTTAGACCACTTAAAGTCTTCGGATCGGACGATGCGCCCCATGGCCATGCGGAGGTATTGTTTGAGAATGTCCGCGTGCCCGCCTCCAATATTGTCGGCGGAGAAGGCGAAGGCTTCGCGATTGCACAAGGCCGTCTGGGTCCGGGCCGTATTCATCACTGTATGCGGCTGATTGGATGCGCCCAGCGGGCAATTGAACTGATGTGCGTACGGGCAGAGAAGCGCGTTGCCTTCGGCAAGAAACTAAGTGAACAGGGCTCCGTTCGGGAAGACATCGCGAGATCTATCTGCGAGGTGGAGCAGGCCCGCCTCCTCACCCTGAAGGCAGCAGCGCGCATGGATGAGGTTTCCTATAAAGAGGCGCGTGACCTGATTGCCATGATCAAGGTTGTCGCTCCGACCATGGCACAAACGGTTATCGATCGGGCCATTCAAGTGCATGGCGCCATGGGACTGAGCCAAGATACTTTTCTTGCCGAGGCGTTTGCCTATGCCCGCACAGTCAGGCTCGCTGACGGCCCGGACCAGGTGCATATGTCCTCTCTCGGCAAGCAGATAGTGGGGCGCTATGCCGCGTAAAGAACAGGAAACTCCTGAGCAGTCGGAGGGCTATGCCAAGCCTTCCGACTTTTTACCGCTCCTGCCATTCGTCCAAAGCTATCAAGTGAGAATAGTGGAAGAGACACCGGGGCAGATTGTAATTGAAGCCCCCTTTCAGGAAGCTCTCTCGACACCACCGGATCTTTTCCCTGCATCCTTCGTTGGGACGATAGGCGATATCGCCGCCGTCAGCGCATGCAACTCCCTGCTGCTGGCAGGATGGGCCTGCGCCACCCTTGACTTTACGGTAAAAATGACCGGTCAGGCACGGGGGGAGAAACTGATCGCACGCGGGCGCGTCCTCCAGAATGGGCGCACTCTTTCTGTTGGTGCCGCAGATATTTACTCCGTGATGAATCGCGAAGAGCGACTCTGCGGCTCCGTACTGGCCTCCACCAGAAACTTCAAGCTTTAGCGAACATCACATAGCAGGGCGGCGGCGGACCAGATAACGCTGTTCCCCCTCGAGAACCAGTTCTTGCCGTTGGTTATGAATAGTGGAGCTCACCGTGACCACGCCGGTTGATTTCTGCTCCTTAAGGTCCGTGATGACCAGTTCCGGATAAACGGTGTCACCATAATATACGGGTCCCAGGAATTTTGACGACTGGTCAATAAAGGCGATCAGAGATTCGCCAATTACATGCGGAAAGACACCGGCGCCAGATGCGGTCTGTATCAATACCTGAAATCCATGCGCCAGCAATTCCGGATGCCCCTGCTTTTTGCAATACTCAACATCATAATGAATCGGATGATTATCACCTGAAGCCGCTTGAAAGGCAGAAAAATTGGCATCGCGCAACGTCCGCGACGGTATATAAAACCGCTGCCCGACAGTCAGGTCCTCAAAGTAGCTTGCTTCAGCAAATTTATGGCTCTCCGGGTTAAACAGGCCGTCTGACATTTCTCGCCTCACTTGTTTATCAAGTCTTCTTCGTTATGGCATTTGTTTAGCATTGCTGCTGCGCTATAGTTAAGGGACATAACATGGCAACGCAAGGAACTATTCATGAAGGGCGACACAACAATTATTAAGCATCTCAATGTCATTCTTAAGAATGAATTGACGGCCATTAATCAGTACTTCCTGCATGCCCGCATGCTTGACGACTGGGGCCTTAAAGAACTGGGCGAGAAAGAGTATGACGAATCCATCGATGAGATGAAGCATGCGGACAAGCTCATCAAGCGGGTACTCTTTTTAGAAGGTCTTCCTAACCTGCAGGACCTTGGCAAGCTTATGATAGGTGAAGATGTCAAGGAGATCATCGAATGCGACCTCAAGATGGAGCATGTCGCCCATGTCGATTTAAAAGCTGCCATCAAGGATTGCGAAAGCAAGCAGGACTATGTATCCCGCGATTTGCTGGTAGATATCCTTGAATCAGAAGAGGAGCATATTGACTGGCTGGAAACCCAGCTTGGCTTGATCGAGAAGATGGGGCTTCAGAACTACGTTCAGTCACAGATATCCTAGCGAATTGACTCTTTTGTATCAGATTCCTGTCTTATAAATTTCCCTTGCCATTGACAATTAGTTGCACATCGATTAACTTATTAGGAATGATTGTCACTTTTAATATTAGTTAAGCTGTGAAATGTATATCTGCCTTTGTAATGGATTGACGGACCGAGACATTAAAAGCGCCGTCGCCTCTGGTGCGCAGCGCATCGCAAATGTCTATGAAACGCTGGGCGCAGCCCCACAATGCGCAAAATGCACAACCAATATCCGGGATATCATCCGTGAAACATCCGGCAGCAGCGCGCCGATCACCGTTCGACGCTGATCCAGCGACCTCACCTGATAAACTTTATATCTTGGAAATTTAAAGAAGAAGAAATTACCCCCACCCGTTGGGGTGAGGGAAATTCAGTCTAAATGGCCTTATTATTGATTTCAGCCTTGGCCTGGGCATACTGTTCTTTTAAGCGATCAACATATTCTTTAACGCTTGGCACATCGCTTACGCTGCCGATTCCTTGCCCGGAACCCCAGATATCCTTCCAGGCTTTTGACTTACCGGTACCACCGCTGCCAAAATTCATCCGGCTTTTATCGGCACCCGGTAAATTCTCAGGGTCGAGCCCCGCCTTCACCACACTAGGCCGCAGGTAATTCCCGTGAACGCCGGTAAAGGTGTTGGTATAGAGAATATCCTCACCGGTACTCTCCACGATCATGTTCTTATAGTCTTCGACCGCGTTCGCTTCCTTGGTCGCGATAAAAGCGCTCCCCATATAGGCGAGGTCTGCACCCATTGCCTGAGCCGCCAGAATAGACCGTCCATTTGCAATAGCGCCGGAAAGAGCTATCGGCCCATCGAAAAATTGCCGCACTTCGGAGACGAGCGCAAATGGGCTTAACCGTCCCGCATGACCACCAGCGCCGGCGCAAACCAGGATCAATCCATCAACACCAGCCTCCAGTGCTTTTTGCGCATGTCGAATGGTTGTCACATCATGCAAGATAATTCCGCCGTAAGAATGTATGGCATCAACAATCTCATTCGGAGCCCGGAGGCTCGTAATGATAATCGGCACCTTATGCTTAACGCAGAGTGCAACATCTTCTTCCAAACGAGCATTTGACGCATGGACAATCTGATTGACTGCAAAGGGCGCTACCTTCTTGTCTGGATTTGCCGCCGCATAGTCGGCGAGTTCTGACTGGATCTGATAAAGCCATTCGTCAAGCTGCGAAATTGGCCGCGCATTAAGAGCAGGAAATGAGCCGACGATGCCCTGTTTGCACTGAGCAATTACCAACTCCGGTCCGGACACGATGAACATTGGTGATGCAATAACCGGAAGAGAAAGACGCCCTTCCAGAACGGCCGGCATTGACATTTGCGGGATGACTCCTGATTACTGGAAACAAGTTAGCCAGGCCTGAATCTTGCGCCCAGTTACCTGGCTTTAGATGGTTCAGCTAAATCTGGATCTTGCGCCCAGTTATCCGACCTTTAAATAATTTAGCCAAGCCTGGATCTTGCGCCCAGTTACCCGGCTTGGGCATTTTCTTAGCAGGCTTTTTCAAAGATGACAAATTGTCATTATTGACAAAATTTCATTTTTTTATTTCGCACCTGCAGCATTATTGCGAAAAATCATTGAAAAACAAAATATTATTACTTTCATGCGCATTCAAAAAAAAATTCAATGGCATCAATGCCAGCCTGATTTTAAACTTAAAACAGGGTGGTCTCGCTCCGATCCTCCAAATTTGATTCTCTTTTATCAAACATAATTTCCATCTCACATCGCCAAAGAAGCCGGTTATTTTTTCCCATAGAGCGGGAAAAATTGCCGCCTCCCCAAAATAGTGACGGCCCCATTCCTCTCCCCAGACACGAAAATGCGAAGGAATACGGACATTTTTCCATCCTCTCGGTACTGGCACGAAGGCTGCATACAAGTGAAGCAGGCGATTTTTTATGGAGACTAATTGTGCTGCAAGCTGAAATAAATACCCAATCTGTTGCAAACAGATTCGAAAAGCGAGGGGCCTTTCGCGTATCAAACCCGGTCCTCAGCGTTGAGATTGAGGGCATCCGATTTTCGACAGAAAACTGGTCACTTGACGGAATGCTGCTAAATGGTATCGCAGATCATGTTGTCTTGGACCAATCTGTCGAGGGAATTATCGGCCCTGTTGGCTCCCCCGAAATGTGCCGGTTTGGCGGACGTATCGTGCGGATTGATGAAGAGGAGATGACAACGGCGGTGGAACTCGACGAGAAAAGCGCTGATGTCGCGGCCTTACTCCCCCTTTGGGTATTGAAATACGGCACCCGTTAATCCAATTCGGAAGGCCCGGGCTTGACAATGGTAAAGCGCGGTCACTAAGGTCTGCTTGAGTTGCCGGGTTAAGCCGGCATTCCTTGATTATCCTGATGGGAGAGACCGGTTTTACCGGCGCCGAAGGAGCAACCGCCCCGGAAACTCTCAGGCACATGTACCGTCAGGAAAGAGGGCTCTGGAGAGTATGCTGAGGCCATGGCCGATGCATCACCGAAGAGGTAAGCCGGGAATATGTCGGCGTAATCTTTCAGGTAACCGGACAGAGGGGGCATCTATTGAACGCGTTGGTGGATTTTCACCGGAGTGAGAAGGGGTGCCTATATATGACAAAAATCTCCAAAGCCGGCCTTGGCAATGTAACGCCCGTCGTGCCCTCAAAGCCAACCACCCCGCCCGATCCAACGTCTCAGTTGGATATAAATATCAGCGTAACTGATCTTTATACAATCGGCATTGGCCCGTCGAGTTCACATACCGTAGGACCCATGCGGGCAGCCGAGCGTTTCATCGACAGACTGGCGTCAGAGGATTTGCTAGCAACAACCGATCGTCTGCTGGTCGAGCTATATGGCTCCCTTGCCCTCACCGGCTCCGGTCACGCAACGGATATTGCCATTCTTCTTGGACTAAGCGGAGAACGCCCCTCCACCGTTGATCCAGAAAAAGTTCAGCCGCTGGTCGATGCAATTCGGACAAGCGGGCGAATTTCGCTCAACGGGCATCATGAAATTCCCTTTTTTGAGGACCAAAGTCTTCTTTTCCTGAAAGATCAACTCCTGCCTGAACATTCCAACGGTATGCGCTTTTATGCCTATGACGCAAATGGAGCACAACTCTTCTGCCGCGATTATTTCTCTGTCGGCGGGGGCTATGTCGTCTCCCACACCGAAGGCGACAGAGCGGAGCCACGGGGGCACAATATCGCGCTTCCCTATCCCTTTACTTCTGCGGAGGAGCTTCTCGAAATGGTGAAGGAAAGCGGCCTCAGTATTGCGGAGATGTAGCTCGCTTATGAAGGCAGCTGGCGTAGCGAGGAGGAAACCTTCTCCTTCCTTGATGACGTCAACGACGCGATGATCAGCTGCATCAAGAGGGGCTGCGAAGGAAAGGGTATCCTGCCGGGCGGGCTTAAAGTAAAGCGGCGGGCAAACGCTTTGTATCGGGCCTTAATGGAAAATCCAGAACGAGCCTCCCGCGATCCGCTAACGGTACTCGACTGGGTTAATCTCTATGCTCTTGCCGTGAATGAGGAGAACGCAGCCGGCGGGCGGGTCGTGACCGCACCCACTAATGGCGCCGCCGGGGTGATCCCTGCTGTTTTAAAATATTACCAGCGCTTCTGCCCCGGAGTCACGAAGGAGGGAACGCGCAATTTCCTGCTCACCGCGGCGGCGATCGGTGCCATTTATAAGAAACGCGCGTCAATCTCCGCCGCCGAGATGGGGTGTCAGGGGGAAGTCGGCGTTGCCTGTTCCATGGCCGCAGGCGCCCTTACAGCCGTTCTTGGCGGCACGAATGAGCAGGTTGAGAACGCAGCCGAGATCGGCATGGAGCATAACCTTGGCCTTACCTGCGATCCTATTGGCGGCCTGGTGCAAATTCCCTGCATCGAACGCAATACCATGGGGGCGATGAAGGCGATCAATGCCTGCCGCCTCGCGCTCTCGGGCGACGGGACGCATGTGGTGTCATTGGACGAGGTGATCGAGACCATGCGCCAGACCGGCGGCGACATGCTCAGT
>CALEMG010000511.1 GCA_937910835.1 uncultured Alphaproteobacteria bacterium
AGGGCTGGTAAAGAAATCAGTGTCGGTGGGGTTGGCCCCGGGCCAGCCGCCCTCCACATAGTCAATACCAAGCGCATCGAGAGCCTTCGCAATGTTCGTTTTGTCTTCGACACTGAAATCCACGCCCTGCGTCTGCGCGCCATCGCGCAGCGTTGTGTCAAAAAGATAAAGTCTTTCCCGTTCCATTACGCTCTCTTCCATGTGGTGCCGCCCGGACCGTCTTCCAGGACAACCTTCTTCTTTGCTAGGTCGTCGCGTATCGCGTCCGCCTTGGCAAAATCCTTTGTTTTCTTGGCTTCAATCCGTGCCGCGATCAGCGCTTCGATCTCCGTTTCCGAAATATCGCCCGTGTTTCCTTGTCGGAACCAGTCGGACGGGCTTTGATTTAATAAACCCAGAAGACGGCCTGAGCCAAGTAATTGTCCCTTGATACGGGCTTTGTCGGCGCTATCCGTCGCCTTGTTCGCTTCTCCGGCGAGGGCGTAAAGCTCCGTCAGGGCCTGCGGCGTATTGAGGTCGTCCTCTAGCGCGGCGATAACACCCGCGGCGGGCTCAATCGGCCCCGGCGCAACATTCTCAAGATGCTGGAGCGCGGTGTAAAGCCGGTCAAGGGATGCTTTCGCGCGTGTCACCCCTTCCGCTGTCCAGTCGAGAGGCTGGCGGTAATGAGCGGAGAGCATGTTGAGGCGAATGGCCTCTCCCGGGGCATCTTCCAGCACGTCCTGCACAGTGCGGAAATTACCAAGGGATTTCGACATCTTGTCGCCCTCGACGGTCAGAAATCCGTTATGCACCCAGTAGCGGGCAAATTCCGCACCATCATGGGCGCAACAGCTTTGCGCCACTTCATTTTCATGATGCGGGAAGATCAGGTCACGACCGCCGCCATGGATATCAAAGGTAATGCCGAGCGTTGCCTCGCTCATGACCGAGCATTCGATATGCCAGCCAGGACGGCCCCGGCCCCACGGACTGTCCCACCCCGGCATGTCGTCGGTGGAAGGTTTCCAGAGGACAAAATCGGCGGGATCTTTCTTATAGGGCGCTACCTCCACCCGCGCGCCGGCAATCATGTCATCGCGGTTGCGGCCCGACAGTTTGCCGTAATCGGCCATGCTGGTCACATCAAAGAGGACGTGGCCCTCTGCCTCATAGGCGTGGCCTTTCTCGATCAGGGTCCCGATCATCCTGATCATGCCGTCGATATGCTCGGTCGCGCGGGGCTCAAGGTCTGGCGGGAGAGCGTTCAGCGCTGCCATATCGTCATGATAGGCCTTGGTCGTACGGGCAGTCAGTTCATCAATACTCTCGCCATTTTTGGCGGCCGCATCAATGATCTTGTCCTCGACATCGGTGATATTGCGAACATAGGTAAGCTTGTAGCCCTCGTGCCGCAATAGCCGCGCCAGCACATCGAAAATCACGACCGGGCGGGCATTACCGATATGGGCGCGATCATAAACCGTCGGCCCGCAGACATACATCCCGACTTCCCCCTCTTTTAGGGGGATGAATTCTTCCTTCTTACGATGGGCGGTATTGTAGAGATGGAGCGTCACAATTCTTCCTTAAACTCAGTCGGCGGCGCCGGTCAGGCGCGCGAGTATATTTTCCCGGCCGATCAGGGGCAACAGATTGTTCATTTCGGGCCCATGCGGCTGTCCGGTGAGCGCAAGACGCAGCGGCATGAAGAGGGCCTTACCCTTCGCGCCGGTCTTTTCCTTGATGGCTGTTGTCCAGGCTTTCCAGCTTTCCGCGGTGATCTCCCCATCAGGCAGAAGTTTCGCCGCCGCGTTCAGGAATTCCGCGTCCTCAATCACCGGCGTCATCGGCCCCTTGACCACCTGCCACCAGTTCTCTGCATCTTTCAGTGACGTGAGATTGCCGCGAATGGCGCACCAGAAAGTCTCATTCGTACCGTCGATGGCGATCCGGTCCTTCACTTCAGGCCAGTCCAACTCGTGGAGGAGTTTGGCGTTGAGATTGGAAAGCTCCGCCGGGTCGAACTTGGCGGCGGCGCGGCTGAAATGGCTGATATCGAACCCGGCGACAATGTCGTCAAGACTATGGCGAATTTCCACATTATCGGAACTACCGAGCCGCGCGAGCAGGCTGTTAAGCGCCATGGCCTCAATGCCATTTTCGCGCATTTCGCGGAGGCTCTGGCTCCCCTCTCGTTTGGAGAGCGGCTCTCCGCCCGGACCCGTCAGCAACGGGATATGGCCGAAGATGGGTACGCTTGCTTCAAGAGCCTCGAAAATCTGGATATGGAGCGCTGTATTGCTGACATGATCCTCCCCACGGATCACATGGCTGATCTTAAAATCAATATCATCGACAACGGAGGGCATATGATAAAGCGGTCGGCCGTCCGAACGGATCAGCACCGGGTCGGACATGCTCGCGCCATCGCCCTCAACGGGCCCGCGCACCATATCTTCCCAGCGGATAACCACCTGATCGAGCTTGAAACGCCAATGGGGTTTGCGCCCCTCCGCTTCCAGTTTTGCCTTCTCCCCTTCCGTGAGATCGAGCGCAGCGCGGTCATAGATTGGCGGGAGTTTGCGGGCGAGCAGACGCTTGCGTTTGTAATCAAGCTCCTCCCCCGTTTCATAACAGGGATAAAGCCGTCCGGCATTTTTAAGCGTCTTAAACGCGGTCGTATAGGCGTCACTCCGGTCCGACTGTTTTTTGAGGTCCGACCAGTCAAGGCCGAGCCATTTTAAATCCTCCTGAATGGCATCCGCGAATTCACCAGTCGAGCGTTCCTCATCCGTATCATCGAGGCGGAGGATCATCTCCCCGCCCTCTTTTTTCGCCGTCAGCCAGTTGATAAGGGCAAGCCGGGCATTGCCGACATGCAGAAATCCCGTAGGACTCGGCGCAAAACGTAATTTAGTCATTATCGCTTATCTCTAAAGGCGTTGGTAATCGGATAGCGCCGGTCGCGGCCGAAACTTTTTGTGGAAATCTTGACACCGGGCGGGGCCTGCCGCCGTTTGTATTCGGCAATATAGAGCAAATTCTGAATGCGGCTGACCGTCGCGTGCTCAACGCCTGCCTCGGCCAGTTCGGCGAAAGATTTCTCCTCCTCCACCAGACCATGGAGGCTGCCATCCAGAATCTCATAGGGCGGCAGGCTGTCTTCGTCCTTCTGATCTTCGCGCAGTTCCGCTGTCGGCGGCTTGGTAATGACATTTTGCGGCATCACCGGGCCCGGGGCACCCTTGAACAATGGGGAGAAATTTTTATTGCGCCATTCCGACAGTTTAAAGCAGGTGATCTTGTAGACGTCCTTCAACACCGAATAACCGCCGCACATATCGCCATAGAGCGTCGCGTAGCCGACTGACATTTCCGACTTGTTGCCGGTGGTCAGCACCATATAGCCGAGCTTGTTGGAGAGCGCCATCAATGTCATGCCGCGTATGCGCGACTGGATATTTTCCTCTGTAATATCCGGCTCCAGCCCGGCGAAGGACTCGCGCAGCATCACATCAAAAGCCTCAACGGCGGGCACAATTGAAATATTGTCGAGTTTGGTGTTCAGGAGCGCTGCGCATTCCGCCGCATCATCAAGGCTTTCCTTTGATGTGTATTTTGATGGCATCATGACGCAATGGACCCGCTCCGCCCCGAGGGCGTCGACGGCGACGGCAGCGCTCAAGGCGCTGTCTATCCCGCCCGACAGGCCGAGCACAACACCCGGAAAGCGGTTCTTTTCCACATAATCCTTCAGGCCCAGAACCATCGCGTGATAAATGCGCTCCAGATCGTCACCGGGATCGGTAATTTCCTCCGTTTCGCATTTCCAGCTGCCGTCTTTCTGTCGTCGCCAGTCGGTCACGACAAGGTTTTCTTTCCAGCCCGGCATCTGAACGGTGAGCGACCGGTCGGCATTCATCACGAATGATGCGCCGTCAAAGACAAGCTCGTCCTGACCGCCAATCTGGCTGAGATAGATAAGCGGCAGGCCCGTCTCCGTTACCCGATGTATCGCATGGTTGAGCCGTTCATCGGACTTCATATGATCATAGGGGCTGCCGTTCGGTACGATCAGCATCTCCGCCCCAGTCTCGGCAAGACATTCGGCGACATCGGGGAACCACATATCCTCACAGATCATAACCCCAAGCCGTACCCCCTTGAACGGGATCGGCCCGGGAAGTGGTCCGGCCTCGAATATCCGGATTTCATCGAAAACGCCATAGTTCGGCAGTTTGCTTTTGAAGCGGCGGGCGGAGATATTCCCTTCCTCCAGCAGGCAAACAGCGTTATAGAGCTTGCCCTCCTCAACCAGCGGTGCGCTCATCAGCATGGCCGGCCCACCATCGAGGGTAAGTTCCGCCAGTTCCTCCATCGCCTTTTGCACGGCACGTTGAAAAGACGGCTTCTTCACCAAGTCTTCGGGAGGATATCCGGTCAGGAAGAGTTCGGGATACACAACGATATCCGCGCCGAGGGCTTCCGCCTCTACGCGAAAGGCCCGGGCGAGCGTAACATTCCCGTCGATATTTCCAAGCGTCGGGTTGGCCTGCGCCAGCGCAATTTTTAAATGATCAGTCATGACGGATTTTTAACCCGCCTTGACGCGCGCAGCAATCGCTAGATCGCTTTTTCCAGCGAAAAGCGGCTAAAAAATTGTAATTCAGGGATTATTCGAGCCAAGGGCTGGCCCATCATCCATGATTTCGGTCTGCTCTTCTTCCGCGTCGGGGTCTGCTTCGCTATAGGCGGGGGGCTCGTCATTGACCCATTCTTCCGTTTCCGGGTTGAGTGTGGCAACCGCCGCGCCGGAGCGAACCGGCATAGCGACAAAGGTGCCCTGATCTTCCATCGGTACGGCCCGGTTTATCTGCATCCGGTAAATCGCGAACAGGCCGATGGCAATATGGGCCGCCGCGATCCAGCCAAAAAACACCATGCTGCCGATAAGCGACATAAACTGACCGACGATCAGCGGGCCAAAAATTGCGCCAATGCCATTGGCAAACATCAGACCGCTGCTGGCCGCGACCATCTTGTCCGGTTCAAGATAGTCATTGGTGTAGGCAATGCAGAGTGAATAGAGCGGGACGGAAAAGCCGCCGAAAAGTGCGACCGCGCCCAGGAACAGCAGGAAGTTGTCCGTCTCCCCCGCATACATGGCGAGCAAGGCGGTCCCGCCGCTCAGCATGGTGGTAACCATCAGCACCATGCGGCGATCAAATTTATCCGACAGCCGTCCGACTGGCCATTGCAGGAGAACACCGCCCATGATGGACACCGTGATGAAGCTGGAGATTTGCGCGACCGACAGGCCGATATTGTCGCCATAAACTGCCGCCATGCCGTAAAAAGCGCCGCCAATGACGCCTTGCGCGCACATGCCGACAACCCCGAGCGGGGAAATTTTGTAAAGCTCCTTCAGCTTCAACCGGGTACTGGCCGTGAAGTTGGGGGCCGGGTTCGCCGTTAGCGCCATCGGGATAAGGGCCAGGGAAACCAGAACCGAGACAAAGATAAAGAGCGAATAGCCGCCCGGGGCAGCCACATTCAGAAAGACCTGACCGAGCGCCATCCCGCCCATCATGATAATCATGTAAACCGAGAGAAGCTGACCACGGGTGTCATTGGTCGCCGCGTCATTGAGCCAGCTTTCGCAGACGATATAAAGACCCGCAAAGGCAAAACCGGTCACAAACCGCATCGTGCCCCAGACGAATGGATCAACGAAAACCACATAAATCAGCGCCGCTGAGGAGGCGAGCGAAGCCAAAGCGGCGAACACCCGCACATGGCCGACATTGGCAAGAATTTTGGGTGTGATCACCGATCCGAACAGGAAGCCGAGATAATAACCCGACATGACCAGACCGGCGACAGCGGCCGGGAATCCTTCCAAGGATGCCCGGATACCGACAAGGCTGAGTTGCAGGCCGTTTCCGACCATCAGCAGGCCCAACCCAAATAAGAGCGGCCAGGAATTTTTTACAGCAGCATACATGGCCGACCAATCAGAAAAAGAGGGCTTAATTCTTATCCGCTTTTGGTTATAAACGGGATGTCACGCTAATTGAAAAGCGACATCTCCTATTCAAAATCGGATGTTTAGGATTTTTCTTTCTTGAGCAGGAATTCGCGGCCTACCTTGACGCCCGGAACGTTGTCATAGGAAATGATATCGGCGGTCGCATATGTCTCCGGCCAGATTTCCGGCAGGAACGAGCCTGTCCCCACCACATCGATCGGTGCCTTCATATTACCCATGATCCGGCATTTTTCCACCGAGAAGCCGGACGAAGCGACAATCCTGACTTTCTCAAAGCCCGCATCATCGAGTTTTTCCCGCATTGAATAGATCGCGGCAGCGGAAACGCCCGTTCCCACCAGCCATTTCAGCTCCTGCTCCGAACGATACTGGCGGATGCCGCGGGGCATATACCGTTCCAGCACCGCATAAGACGTTGCGGTGTCGAGACCTTCGATAAAGCGTCCGCCATGGGTGTCCATGCGCACGGCCACTTTTCCTTCCGTCGCCAACTCCGGAAAACGCCTGCAGGTCGCCAGCGCATCGGTCACTTCCTTGCCATAGTAATCAACAAGAACGGTGAGCGGATCGTCGGGGAAACTTTCGTGGAACATCTCGGCGGCGCGTAGCGTACTGCCCGCATAGCCGATCAGGGCGTGTGGCATGGTGCCAAGCCCCTTGTCATTCCCGAAGTAATGTGCTGTTGCGCTGTTGGCATTACCGATAAAACCAACCGCGTCGAATTCCTCCTGCGCGGCGCGGCTCCCGACGGAGGCCGCATAGGCCATCATATCAGCCATTTCGCTGCCCGCGCAGTGACGGGCGTCCATGGCGAGAAAACTCGCTTCTGGCAGATGAGAACACATTGTAAAGGCGTTATAGGCGGCAACGCAGGCAGAGCCGAGCTTCTGCAAGTAAAGCGTTTCCAGATCAACCAAGTCGTGAAAGCTGCCGGTGATATAAACGAGCGGTTCACCCGCACCGACCCAATCCCCCTCATCGAAACAAGGTTCGATCTTGAAACTGCGATCACGCATTTTCGCGATATTGTCCAGCCAGTCGAGCATGATCTGCGGGCAGAAGATAACCGGACGCCGCATAAAAACGGCATAAGTCACTGTTTTATCGCCAAATTGCCCGATGATGCGTTTGGTCTTATTAAAATACTGGTCGGTATGGTCGGCGATGGATATATCCACCGCCTCCTTTTTCGCGACTGGCGTCTGACTGGTCATATCCGTCGAAGGTTACGAGGCGGCAGCAATGGCCGTCCCGTTTCCCCTTTCTTTTTTGATCATTTCGGAGATAAGGAACGCAAGCTCCAGAGCCTGGTTGGCATTAAGGCGAGGATCGCAAGCCGTGTGATAGCGATCGCTCAGGCCTTCTTCAGTAACCTCGAACGCGCCGCCGATACATTCGGTGACATTCTGTCCGGTCATTTCGAAATGAACACCGCCGGCGTAGGAACCTTCGGCCTGATGCACGTCGAAGAACTGGCGCACCTCGGTCAGGATACGGTCGACCGGACGGGTCTTATAGCCGGTGGTTGACTTGATCGTATTGCCGTGCATTGGGTCGCAAGACCAGACAACCGTCCGACCTTCCCGCTCGATTTTGCGGATAAGTTCCGGAAGATGTTTCTCGACATTATCCGCGCCGAAGCGACAAATAACCGTCATGCGCCCGGCCTCATTCTCCGGGTTCAACTCGTCAATCAGGCGAAGGAGGCCATCTGCGGTCTGCGTCGGGCCGGCCTTGACGCCGATCGGGTTGGAAACACCGCGCAGGAACTCCACATGCGCTTCGTCCGGATCACGCGTGCGATCGCCGATCCACAGCATATGGGCGGAGGTGTCATAATAGTCGCCTGATGTGCTGTCGACGCGGGTCAGCGCCTGCTCATAGGGGAGCAGCAACGCCTCATGAGAGGTGTAGAAATCCGTCCGTCCCATTTCGGGGGTATTGGTTGAGGTCACGCCGCAGGCTTCCATGAAGGCAAGCGCGTCATGAATACGATCCGCCATTTCGCGGTAGCGATCCCCTTGCGCGCCGCTGGCGACGAAACCCATGTTCCAGCTATGCACCTGGTGCAGGTCGGCATAACCGCCCTGTGCAAAGGCCCGCAGGAGGTTGAGGGTCGAGGCTGCCTGGGAATAGCCTTTCAGCATCCGCGTGGGATCAGGGACCCGGGAGTTTTCATCAAATTCGAAACCATTGATGATATCGCCGCGGTAGCTTGGCAGCTCGACACCATCCACTGTCTCTGTGTCGGAGGAGCGCGGTTTGGCAAACTGACCGGCAAGACGACCGACCTTGACGATCGGGCAGTTCGCACCAAAAGTCAGGACAACCGCCATCTGCAGCAGGACCTTGAAGGTGTCGCGAATGTTATCGGGGTGGAATTCAGCGAAGCTTTCGGCACAGTCGCCGCCCTGAAGAAGAAATGCCCGGCCATTGGCAACCTCGGCCAGCTTTTTCTTCAAGTTTCGTGCTTCGCCCGCAAAGACGAGCGGCGGAAAGGATTTCAACTCCTTCTCGACCGCTTCGACGGCCTGGATGTCCGGATATGTTGGCAGCTGGCGTACAGGTTTTTGTCTCCAGCTTTCAGGGGTCCAGGTTTTAGACATCTCTATATTCCTTAAATCTCATTCGCTCAAAAAAACTATTATCTACAGCCTTTTATGGTTTTCGCAATGGATAACCGGCCATTTCTTGACATTTTGGCCAAAAAAGCAGCCAATTATCCGCTCATCCCGTGAAATGGCGCGCCAGCGTCAGGCGGCGACAAATTTCTCCCGCATGGTGACGATCTCCTCGGCGAGCGAGGGATGAACGCCGACAGTGGCGTCAAATTGCGCCTTCGTCGCCTTGCATTTAAGTGCGATGCCGACGGCCTGAATAATCTCCGCCGCGTCGGAGCCGACAATATGCGCGCCGACAACGATGTCACTCTCCTGACTGACGATCAGCTTGACGAAGGCTTTCTCCGACCCGCCGGTCAGCGTCTGCTTCATCGGGCGGAAATCGGATTTATAGATATCAACCTCACCGTAAATCTCCCGCGCCTCCTCTTCGGTCAGGCCGACGGTACCGACCTGTGGCTGGGAGAAGACGGCCGAGGGGACGTTTTCGTGATCCATTGCGCGCGGACGGCCACCGAATACCGTCTCGGCAAAGGCCATGCCTTCATGGATGGCGACGGGCGTCAGCGCAATCCGGTCGGTCACATCGCCGACGGCATAGATGTTATCAACCGTCGTCTGCGAATCCGGTGTGACCTTCACCGCGCCATTCTCTTTCAGTTCCACGCCGATGTCCTCAAGGCCGAGGCCCGCCGTGTTCGGGCGGCGACCTGTGGCATACATGATCGCATCCGTCTCCAGCACATCGCCGTCCTCCAGCGTGACCTTAAGGCCGCTGTCGGTTTTCTCGATTTTCGCCGGGTTCGAATGGGTGCGCAGATCAATGCCCTTTTTCTGGATCTCGTCTGCGAGAAAATTCTGCACATCCTTATCAAAGCCACGCAGGATTTGTGTGCTGCGGTAAAGCTGTGTTACTTCCGCACCGAGGCCATTGAAAATTCCGGCAAACTCGACCGCGATATAGCCGCCGCCAACAACAATCACACGTTTCGGGAATTCCTCCAGATGCAGCGCCTCGTTGGAGGAAATGGCATGTTCGATCCCCGGGATCTCCGGCATGACCGGCGCCCCGCCGGTGGCGATCAGGATATATTTTGCGGTAATCTCCTTATCGCCGACGCGAACCGTATTGCGATCGACCAGTGTTGCCCTGCCCTGATACAGCTCGACATCATTGTTATCGAGGATCGTATGATAGATACGGTTCAAACGATCGATTTCCTTGTCCTTGTTGGCGATCAGTGTCTTCCATGAATGGACAGGCTCGCCAACCGTCCAGCCATAGGCGGCAGCATCCTCGAAATCCTCCGAGAAATGGCTCGCATAAACCAGCAGCTATTTTGGCACACAGCCGCGAATGACGCAGGTGCCGCCCACGCGAAATTCCTCGGCGATTGCCGCCTTGGCCCGGAGGTTGGAGGAAATGCGCGAGGC
>CALEMG010000512.1 GCA_937910835.1 uncultured Alphaproteobacteria bacterium
GAGAGCCGGTTCTAACTCTTTCCTGATGAGTACACTTGCACTTGGTCCGGATAAACGCGTAAAACGGATCCAAGAGCAATCTTCCGGGACCACTGCATCAATAGAAAGAAGAGAAGAAATGTCAAAAATTTCCGCAAACGGTATCGAGATCGAGTATGAAATCTGGGGGGATGCTGCAAATGATCCTCTCGTTCTGGTGGGCGGTATTGGCGTGCAACTCACCGCTTGGAATGAGACCTTTATCAAGGCACTGGTTGAGGCCGGTTTTTATGTCATCGCCTATGACAACCGCGATGTCGGATTGTCCACCAAATTTGACGACTGGGGCCCGGCGGATATTCCGGCCGCCTTTGCACAGGCACGGGCAAAAGAAAAAGTGTCCGCTCCCTATGCGCTTGAGGATATGGCTGATGATGCCGCGGAACTGATCGTTGAGCTTGGCCTTGGAAAGGCCCATATCCTTGGAAGCTCGAACGGAGGCGCTATCGCTCAGATCCTTGCTTACCGCCGTCCGGAATGCGTGAAATCGCTGGTCTCGGTGATGGCGACGTCTGGCCGGCGTGGATTGCCCCGCCCGACGGAGGAAGCGGGCAAATGGCTTAACCAGCCGCGCAACCCCGCTGGAACGCGCGAAGGAGCAGTGGAAGATGCTGTCGCGACCGCACAGACCATCGGAAGTCCGGCCTTTCCGGTGGATGAAAATATCCTTGCGAAGCGTGCGATCTCCCTTTTTGAGCGTTCCTACTACCCGGAAGGAAACGGTCGTCACCTCCTCGCGAGCCTAGCTTCAGGCGATAGCAGGGTTGCGCATTTGTCCGAGATTACAGCGCCTGTACTTGTTATTCATGGTCGGGAAGACCCGCTTGTCCCGCTTGGCTGCGCGGAGGATGTTAAAAATTCCATCCCCGGTGCGGAGATTGTCGTCGTCGACGGGATGGGGCATGACATCCCGGACGAAGCCGTGCCGACCATGGTTGAAACGATTTCAAAGAACGCGAAGAGAGCGGCCTAGGGGCTCTTTTTGCGACGGGCTAACTGTTGATGTGACAAGCCTGTTTGATTGACGTAAACTCCCTGAAAACTGAGACATGAACTGGGAGGAAATTATGTCAACTGTGCAGGATACAGGGTCTGCGCCTCGCACGGCGGAGCAAGTGTTTCAGCCGATCATCGCACCGATTAATAACCGGTCCTATGTGGCGGGGGAGAGAACGCACGCGCTTCGGCGGCAAACCATCCCTCAGATGTTGAAGGAGACGGTCGCGAGATTTGGCGCGCGCGAAGCGCTCGTTTTCCCGCAGCAGAACCTCACTCTTACATATGAGGAATTTGATCGGCAGGTGGATGTGTTGGCCGCCGGACTTCTCGCGTTGGGGCTGGAAACCGGGGACCGTATAGGGATCTGGTCGCCTAACAATCTCGAATGGATATTGACGCAATATGCGACGGCGCGGATCGGGCTGATCCTTGTCAATATCAATCCGGCCTATCGCCTGTCAGAGCTGGAATATGCCCTCAATAAATCCGGCTGCAAGGCACTGATCGCTGCGGATAAGTTCAAGACATCGGATTATCTCAAGATGATCCGGGCGCTGGCGCCGGAACTTGAAAACTCTAGTCCCGGGCAATTGAACGCCGCAAAATTACCGGCTCTCAAAATCGTTATCGGTATTCATGATGACCCTGGTGCAGGGATATATGCATTTTCGGATATTGCGGGGCTTGGAACACCGGCGGGATTGGCCGGACTCGATAGCATCAGTGATACCTTGTCACCCGATGATCCGATCAATATCCAGTTTACCTCCGGTACGACCGGCGCGCCAAAGGGCGCGACCTTGACTCACTTTAATATCGTCAATAATGCGGCCCATGTCGTCGGACGCATGAACTTTACTGAAGAGGATAGGCTCTGTATTCCCGTGCCGCTATATCATTGCTTCGGGATGGTGATGGGCTCCTTGGGCTGCGTCAGTACCGGGGCGGCGATGGTTTTTCCCGGCGAGGCCTTCGATCCGGAAGAAACCTTGCAGGCCGTCGCAAACGCACGCTGCACCGCACTTTATGGTGTTCCGACAATGTTTGTTGCCATGGTTGGTCATCCGCTCATCTCGGAACTTGATTTTTCCAGTCTGCGCACCGGGGTGATGGCGGGCGCGCCTTGCCCGATTGAGGTGATGAAAAAGGTCATTGACCATATGCATATGTCGGAGGTCACGATTTGCTATGGCATGACGGAAACCTCCCCCGTTTCCTTTCAAAGCGGTGTGGACGACCCGATTGAGAAGCGAGTCTCCACTGTGGGCCGTATTCATCCGCATGTTGAGGTTCGCATTGTTGATGAAAATGGAGAGGATGTTCCCGTCGGCGCCCAGGGTGAGCTCTGGACGCGCGGTTATTCCGTGATGCGTGGCTATTGGGATGACGCAGAAAAAACCGGCGAGGCGATTGTTGATGGCGGCTGGATGCGCACGGGCGATCTTGCTGTTCTCGATGAAGAGGGATACTGCCAGATCGTCGGCCGGCTGAAAGACATGATTATTCGCGGCGGCGAGAATATCTATCCGCGGGAGATTGAGGAATTACTCTTCACCCATCCGGAGATTCCGGAAGT
>CALEMG010000513.1 GCA_937910835.1 uncultured Alphaproteobacteria bacterium
CCCGCATTTGAGGCAGCGGAGCAAATCCTGCTTGTCACTCCCCAAAAGATCACTTCTTCCGCTATCGACCAGCACAACATGAAAATTTGCCGGGCCATCAATGTCTTCCATCCGCTTGGGCCCAGTGGAAAAAGTCGTGTAGACCGACATTTCCTGCCCCGTCGCAGACCGCGCGAGCAGTCGGAGAAAGAGACTCGCATCCTCCAGTGTCGGGACGACCTTCTCAATACTGGATACCGCGATATGGGTTTTCGGCAAGGATTGGGTAAGGTCGCCATTGCCCTCATTGGTGACGATGACGGTCGAGCCGGTCTCGGCAATCAGGAAATTCGCGCCCGTAATGCCCACATCGGCGGCGACATATTTATCGCGAAGGACACTCCGTGCCTCGTTCACCAATGCCTGCGGGTCGGTAATTCGCTCGTTCAGGCCGTATTTCGCGTGATTTTCGTGGAAAAGCTCCGTCACCTGGTCTTTTGTCTTATGCAGCGCCGGGGCAATGATATGGCTTGGATGTTCATCGGCGAGCTGAATAATATATTCGCCGAGGTCCGTCTCGATCGGTTCAATCCCATGCTCCGAAAGGTAATCATTAAGCGCCATTTCCTCTGTGATCATGGATTTGCCCTTGGTCACCGTCTTCGCCTTGGCATCACGGCAGATATGGAGCACCACCTCCCGCGCCTCGGCATAACTGCTGCACCAATGCACACGCCCGCCTTGCAGCAAGACCTGATCTTCGAAATATTCGAGATAATAGTCGAGATTTTCAAGAATATGGTTCTTGAGATCGCGCGCTTCATCCCGCAACCCTTCAAATTCGGGGAGTTCGCTGGCCGATTTCGCGCGGGCGAGCGGAAATCCGCTCTTTACCTTGGAAAAAGCCTGCTGGATATTTTTATCGTGAAGCGCATCATGCGCGCCTTCCTTGAAGCGGCGGCTGGTGACCTGCATCAGTTATCCCCCTCCCCAAGGCCGGGGTTATCCCCCATCCCGGCCAGGATTTCCGCGACATGCATCACTTTCATCGGTGCGCCACGACGCTTCAATCTTCCGGCAATATTCATCAGGCAGCCGAGGTCGCCAGCGGCAAGGGTGTCCGCGCCGCTTGCGAGCAGATTGTCGATCTTGGTATCGACCATGGAGTCAGAGATCTCCGAATATTTCAGGCAGAAGGTCCCGCCGAAGCCGCAGCAAGCCTCCCGATCCTCGGCCTCCTTCAACTCCAACCCGTCAACGCCGTCCAAAAGCGCGCGCGGCTGATCCCGCACCTTCATCTCGCGCAGGGAACTGCAGCTGTCATGATATGTCAGGGTAGTCTCAAGGCGAACCGCTTCGGGCTTGTAGCCGCAGACGTCATGGAGGAAAGAGGTAAGTTCATAGGTGCGGCCGGAAAGCTCCTCTACTGCCACCATCATGGTGTCGTCTCCGTCGAAAAGCTCCTTATAATGATGACGGATCATCCCGGCGCAGGAGCCGGATGGCGCGACCACATAGTCGAAGCCCTCAAACGCTCGGATAACTTGGCTTGCGATTGCCTTCGCGCTTTCCTTATCACCGGAATTATAGGCGATCTGGCCACAGCATGTTTGCACTTCCGGCACCATAATGGTGCACCCCGCCGCCTCGAGCAGTTTGACCGCCGCGAAACCGACGGAGGGGCGGTTCAAATCGACAAGGCAGGTGACGAACAGGGCCACTTTCATGTTGTTCTTTTCCGGCGCGGACATCTATTTCTCCCTATTTCTCAAAGAACTATAGCGCCTGAACATCGCTTTCGCCAGTTCGATTAGCGCGATGTCCTGCGCCGCCGGACCAGCATGTTGAGGATTTCCACAGCAAGGGAAAAGGCCATTCCGAAATAGATATAACCACGCGGCACATGAAAACCGAGGCCCTCTGCCACCAGAAAGACCCCGATCATCATAATGAAAGAAAGGGCCAGCATTTTGAGCGTCGCATGTTCATCAATGAAATCGGCGATATATTTGGATGAAAACAGCATCACCAACATGGCAATAACCATTGCCGCAATAATCACCCAGATATTCTCCGTCAGGCCGACAGCGGTAATGATGGAATCGAAGGAAAAGATAAAATCGATCAGGATAACCTGAAGAATTGTAATCTGGAACCCTGCCGAATACCCCTGATAGCTCTCTTTCCTGTCGCCGGTGATCTCGTCATGGATGCTGGTCGTTCCCTTGGCGATCAGGAACAGCCCGCCACCCATCATCAGGAAATCCTTGCCCGAAAAGGATGCGCCGAATAACTCGACCCAGGGCTCCTTCAGCCCGATAAGCCAAATAGCGCTGAACAACAGGCCTATTCGCATGAAAAGGGCCAGCAAAACACCAATCACCCGCGCTTTCTGCCGTTGGGATTCGGGCAGGTGATTGACGAGAAGGGCAATAAAAACGACATTATCGATGCCAAGCACGATTTCAAGCGCGGTCAGCGACAGAAAACTGGCCCAGATATGATAGTCGGTCAGGAACTCCATCTGCTAGTTCATATCCATCTGCCGCGTCGCCAGCACGTTGGGTAGCAAGATCCAGAGTTCGCCCTCGCTCTTCATCCCGCCGGACATGTCATAGGCATAGTCCCCATGGCCCCAGAACACATCACCACGTACGGGGCCAACAATCGCGCCGCCGGTATCCTGCGCCATCATCAATTGTTCGAATTTCTCGACCTCAGCGCCGCTGCTAGCGGGGGCCACCTCTGTTGCGAGCCAGAGCGGCACGCCAAGGGGAAGCCATTTGCGATCAACGGCAAGGCTACGCTCAGGTGTTAATTCCACCCCTTGCGCGCCAATGGGCCCGCCCGTCGTCAACTCGCGGAAAAAGACGAAAGAGGCGTTTTTATGCATCAGTTCCGTCGCTTTATCGGGATTTTCCTCAAGCCAGGTCCGAATTGCCTGCATCGACATTTCTTCGCGCGGCACATAGCCCTTTTCGATCAGATCGCGGCCAATGGCGAAATAAGGATGACCATTTTGCGCCGCATAGCCAACACGGAGTTCGCTGCCATCTTCCATCTCAACAAGGCCGGACCCCTGGATATGCAGGAAAAAGGCGTCGATATCGCTATCCACCCAGACAAGCTCCAGTGCGCGGTCTTTGAGCGCGCCCTTTTCAATGCCCATGCGGTCGGGATAGGGCAGAAGATCCCCCCCCACCACTTTGCCCGCAATGCGCTGTCCCTTCAATTCATCGCGGAACCGACCGAGATCGACCATCACCAATTCGGGCGGGCGAAGGTAAAGCGGCGTGAGAAAGGGCGGTTTATTCTCGCGGCTACCTTTCAGGCTCGCCTCGTAATAACCGGTGAAAAGGCCGGTTTCCTCTTCGTTATTACGGATCTGAAAGGGGGTGAAGTTATTTTCAAAAAAGCGCCGTCGTATATCAGTATCGGGCGGTAGCGCAATCGCGGCAGCGCAAATCGGCTGCCAGTCACCGGCGGTGCCGGCCATTCCGACGCCTCCCATCTGGCGAGTTTCCGGCAAGCTGGTAATTTTCGCGCAGGATTTCAGGAAAGCGGGGAAAAAGCCGGTAAAATCCTCTTTTTCCCAACCGGGAAGGGAGGCAAAATCCGTTTTCTCAAGGGCGAGGTTATCTTCCGCCGGGGGTTTTACCTGAAAATACCAGATACCGATCGCAATGAGGAGAAGAGCGATCAGAACCAGCCCGGCGCCGGTTTTTCGATTGATGGGAAAGAACGGACGCAACAGCATTTTTATGCCGAGGCCTAGTTTGCGCGGCGGGTGGTGATCAACAGCCAGTTCGGATTGCGGGATTTAAGGTTGCGCGCGAATGTCCAGAGCGCATTTACCGTATGCGGCTGCGGGTCACCGGCAACGACGACACCTTCCTCGTCCTTGGTCATGCTGATCATCTCAGCTTCGAATGTCACGGTAATCTCGGCTTCCTTGCCTTCCAGCGTGGCGTCCGTGATTTCGGCGGAATGAACCGCGACGATATCCGTCGACATGGTCTCGTTGCGATCCTCACGATCCTGAATGGAGCTTTCGAAATTTTCATACACCGTTTCGGAAAGCAGCATTTTCAGTGTCTCCCGGTCTCCGTTGGCGAAAGCCACGACAATCGCCTCATACGCGGCCTGGGCCCCCTCAACGAAAGTTCGCTGATCAAATGTCTTGTCAAGCTGCCGTATATTGCTCAGCGTCATCATCAGGGGTGCGCCCGCGAAAGGGCTTGGCTTCACTTTTCGAGCGTTGTCACCCAGCAGGACGACATTGTCCTCCGCCGGCTTATCCTCGAAGTCGCCTTTGTGCCCCTCAACCGGGCGGGGCGGCTTTTCCTCGCGTGGGGATTGTTCATGGCCCATGCGTCGACCCAGCACACTGCGGAGCCGGAGGAAAATAAACCCGGCAACCGCCGCGAGCAAAATAATGTCCAGGAACTGAAATCCGTTGTCCATAATGATATCTTCAAATTGGGTTTGGTAAAATGTCCAATAACCCTTATGTAAAGGATAGGTCTGTATAAGAAGTTAAAGGGTTAGTTGGTCAAGGTCCAGTACCTTATCGACCGCCTCGCTTCTTGCGCGCCTATTAGTTACATAGAAACTTTGTTAGGGATAAACAAGTTTGGCTTTATTGTTTTTGGCGGCTCTGATCGGTATTCCCCTGATAGAGATCCTGGTCTTCGTGCAAGTCGGCAGTGAAATCGGGGCGCTCAACACCGTAATCATCACCGTCGTCACGGCGCTTATCGGGGTTTTTCTGATCCGTATTCAAGGCCTTGGCGTGCTCATGCGGGCACGGGCGTCGCTGGATCGACAGGAAACGCCGGTCAATGAAATCTTCGAAGGAATTTTCCTGGCGCTGGCCGGTCTGTTTCTGATTATTCCGGGCTTTGTCACCGACGCGGTCGGCTTCCTGCTGCTGATCCCGCCGCTTCGCCGCGCGCTCGCGTCCTATATGGCGCAGCGCTCGACCTTTGTTGCCACCGGCATGCATCAATCCAGACGCAAAAGCAGCGGCACCGTTATCGACGGCGAATATGAAGTGATCGAGGAGGATGCCGCGTCGATTGAGAACCGAAACGATCCGAACCCTGACAGCCCCTGGAGAAAAGAAAAATAACCGCTTCGGACTTGCCGGTCCGCCGCATCCATGCTAGCCACTTTGGCAAAATCCCGCAGGGCCGAGACGGCCGACTTATTTAAAGGAGTGACCCGTTCATGTCAGATGAAGGAATCGAAGGAGCCGCCCCCGGCGGGGCAGAGGGACAGACACAGCCCTCACTTGCGATTGTTCGCCAGTATGTAAAAGATATTTCCTTCGAGAACCCGAATGCACCGGCTAGCCTTGATCCCGACAAAGGCCAGCCACAGGTTGAGCTTGCGGTCAATATCCAGGCGCGCGCGGGCGGCAATGATCTTTATGAGGTGGAATTGCGCATTGAGGCGAAAGGCAGTCACGGCGAGGAGGCAGCTTTCGTCGTCGAGCTGGTCTATGGCGGTCTTTTCATGCTTAAGGATTTCCCAGCAGAAACCCTCGAAATGGTGTGCATGATCGAATGCCCCCGGCTTCTCTTCCCATTTGCCCGGCGCGTAGTGTCCGATGCAACTCGGGACGGCGGCTATTCCCCACTGATGCTCGATCCAATCGATTTCAACCGCTTGTATCAGGACCATAAAAGCCAGCTCGCCGCGCAGCAAATGCCCGCCGGCCACGCCTGATCGCCTATTTCAGGAAGTCTGCCGCCAGAGAGGATCCTTGATCTTGTCAAGAAAGGCGGCGTGAGCCGCGCGTTCCGCGTCACTCGCTTCATGCGGGCGCGGGGCGCGGACTTCCTTCGCCACATTTGAGATCATGGCCCCGCCACTATCCTCCAGTGACAGCCCCCGCTGACGCCCGCCGATCAGTTCCAGATAGACTTCTGCCAGCAGTTCCGCGTCAAGAAGCGCGCCGTGCTTGGTTCGCGCCGAGTTATCAATGCCAAAACGGCGGCAAAGCGCATCAAGATTGGCTTGTGCGCCGGGGAATTTCTGTCGCGCCATGGTGACAGTGTCGATACTGCGGGTCATGGGAAGCGCCGGGCGACCGAGAAGACCCAGTTCGGCGTTCAAAAATTTCATATCGAACGAAGCGTTGTGGATAACAAGCTTATCTTCGCCGATAAATTCGAGGAATTCGTCAATCTCCTCGGAAATCACGTTATGACCCTTTAGAAATTCCGCGCTCAGCCCATGTACCTTGAAGGCCGCCTCCGGCATATCGCGTTCGGGATTGACATAGCGGTGGAAGACATTCTCGGTCGGGATATGATTGATCAGCTCAATACAGCCGATTTCGACGATCCGATGACCCTCTCCAGGTTCAAACCCTGTTGTTTCCGTATCGAGGACGATTTCACGCATCTTTCAAATGTTCCACCAATTCCTTTATCTGCTCGAAAGTTTCTTCCTCGCTGCAATGAGTGTCGATGACAAAATCCGCTTTTTCGCGCTTTTCCGCATCATCGACCTGACGGGCAAGAATAGCTTCGAATTTTTCCTCAGTCATCTCCGGTCGATCCAGTACCCGTTTCCGCTGCACATGAGCGGGGGCGGAGACAACAACGATCTTATGCACCCGGTCCTCGCCGCCCGTCTCGAATATCAATGGAATATCAAGCACAACGAGGGAGTGGCCCTCTTTCTGAGCCTGCTCGAAAAAGGCCGCGCGGCCATCCGATAGAAGCGGATGAATGACCTTTTCGAGCCGCTCGATCTCCGCATCATTACCAACAACGAGCTTACTGAGCCGCTGCCGGTCAACATGATCATTCACCACGGCATCGGGGAATGCCGCGCGGATGGGCTCAACGCCCGCGCCGCCCTTGGCATACAGCTTGTGAATTTCCGCATCGGCGTCATAGACGGGAATGCCGAGTTTGCGAAACATCCCGGCGACGGTTGATTTCCCCATGCCGATAGATCCGGTCAGGCCCACAAGCAACATATTATTTCCCTTTCAATCCATCCAGCACATGGCGGCGCAATCCGTCATCCACCTCCGGTGTCACACCGAACCAGGCCTCAAATCCCGCTTTTGCCTGATGCAGCAGCATTCCGAGGCCATCAACGGCTATATTTCCCTGTCGCCGCGCCCTTTTCAACAAATCTGTTTCAAGCGGAACATAAACAATATCGCTGACGACCGCTGTTTTTTTCAAGCCCCCAAGTGAGATTTCAAGAGGCGGCTGTCCGGTCATGCCGAGACTGGTGCAATTGACCAGGATATCCGCCCCCTCCAATAGGGAGGAACGACGATCCCATGGGCCAGCGCGGGCAATGTCACCGATATGCCCGGCGAGAGTTTCCGCCCGCGCCTCCGACCGGTTGCAAATAATGATTTTCTCAAGGCCGAGATCACTCAGCGCGACGGCAACGGCCCGCGATGCGCCGCCCGCCCCGAGAATAAGCGCTGTTCCGCCCGACAGCGTCGTGACGTCAACTTCCTCACCAAGCGAGTCCGTGAAGCCGGCCCCGTCCGTATTCCGTCCGGTCAAACGACCGTCCTCACCTACCACAACGGTGTTGACTGCACCGATCCGTTTGGCGGAAGGGTCGAGGATATCGACCACGTCAAACGCCGTTTCTTTAAGCGGAATCGTGAGATTTGTACCCCGGAAGACCCCTCCTTCCGCCGCGCAGTCTTCTTTTAGCTGCGAAAACGTCTCGCTAAGGTCCTCCGGCTTAACGGGCCAGGCGCGATAGTCCGCATTGAGGCCGTATTTCTCAATCCAGTAGCCATGCAGGCGCGGGGAGAGGGAATGGCTGATCGGCCAGCCCATCACACCGGCGATTTTTCTCTTTTCATCCGTCATGCAGATATCCCGACTTTATGGCCGCGCAGAAAATCAAGCAGCGGCAGGAGCGGCAACCCTAGGATGGAGAAGAAATCCCCCTCAACCTTCGCAAAAAGATGCGCGCCCAGCCGCTCCAGTTGATAGGCTCCGACAGAAGAAAGAATATCCTCTCCCGCCTGATCCAGATACCGGCCCAGAAACGCCTCATCAAAATTGCGCATGGTCAGCCGCGCCTCATCTACATGTCGCCAGAGGACAGCTCCGCCCTTGGCGACGCAGACGGCATTGGCAAGGCGATGGGTCTTTCCCCGCAAACTGAGCAGATGCGCACGTGCATGATCCATATCAACGGGTTTATCGAACCAGATGTCGATGCAGTCAAGGATCTGGTCAGCCACGATGACAAAGGCTTCCGGTGCCAGCCGGGAAATCCGCGCGGCTTTGAGTTCAGACAACGCAACTGCCGTATCGGTTGCTGGCGCCTTGGCGCCTCGCATTGAAAGCTTGACCTCGTCTTCATCCACGTGAGCGGGCAGAATATGAAATTTAAGGCCCGCGCGTTCCAATATCCGGGCACGGGACGGGCTTTGTGAGGCCAAAATGAGCTCTGGCTCCGGGCCCTCCGAAAGGTTCCCGGTCACAGCATTCTATCCCTGGTTTCTTCCTTGCGGCGGTTATAATGGGTAATGATCTGAGCCGCGGTTTCCTCCACCGAGCGGCGGGAAACATCAATAACCGGCCATCCTTCACGGGTGCAGAGTTTACGCGCGAAAATCACCTCTTCCTTGATCCGTTCGCGATCCACATAGTCCGTATCGACCTTCTGATTAAGACTAAGAAGGCGGTTCTTACGGATCTGCGAGAGTCGGTCCGGACTTGTTGTCAGCCCGACCACCATTGTCTTCTTGTTGAGGCTAAAAAGGGAGTCCGGCAAGGGAATGCTCGGTACAATCGGGATATTCGCCGTCTTTTATCCACGATGGGCGAGATAGAATGACGTTGGCGTTTTCGAGGTCCGCGATACCCCGACGAGAACGATCTGTGCTTCATAGAGATCATCCGTCATCTGGCCATCATCATGGGCCATGGTGAAGTTCAACGCCTCGATCCGGCCGAAATAGTTCTTGTCCAGCATATGCTGCCGACCGGGCAGCCGACGGATTTCCTGACCCAGAAAATTGGAGAAGGCCGCCAGTACCGGATCAAGCACAGAGACGCAAGGCACACCAACGCGCTGACATCCCAATTCCAGCACATCCCGCATTTCCTTGTTAACCAGCGTATAGAGCACCAGACCCGGCTTTTTCACAATGGATTCAAGGATATCATCCAGCTGACGCACGGTTCGCGTCAATGTCCAGACATGCTCGACGGGGGAAATTCCCTCAAACTGAACCAAGGCGGCTTTGGTCATGGATTGCAAGGTTTCCCCGGTTGAATCTGACACCAGGTGAAGATGAAATTGGTCCATATCGCTGCGTGGCTATCCTGTGAGTAATGTGAATAACAGGGATAACATGGCTGTTTGGGAATTCCCAAAATTTTTCTCCCCGATAGAGCTTTTTTTGGGCAGCTATTTGTCCGGCTGTGGGAAAAGAAAAAACTGTCAGCCGAAAAACGGGCATATTTTTGATATTTAACGGGCCGAAATGATTTATCCCCATAATCCCCGATTTTTATGTGAGCCAATCCTGCCTTTATCACGTAGATATCAACGACTATGCGAAAAGCTGGATTTTATCCCCAGAATTTCTATAAAGGGCGGGGATAAGATTTAATCCCCGTTACCCACGGCATACAACAACATCTACTACCTTTTATTTAAATATATTATTTAAAGGGATAAGATTCCGGGAAGGAAGAGACGTGAAAGTTTCAACAAACAAGCCCCTGCTGAAAAGCCTGTCAGGGGAAGTGCAAGCAAGACCGCCTTTCTGGCTAATGCGCCAGGCGGGACGCTATCTTCCTGAATATCGCGCAACCCGGGCTGATGCAGGAAACTTTCTCGATCTTTGCTATAATCCGGCACTTGCCGAAGAAGTCACATTGCAACCCCTCCGTCGTTACGGTATGGATGCGGCCATTCTCTTTGCCGATATCCTCCTTATTCCGCATGCGCTCGGTCAACCGCTTGCCTATCGTGAAGGCGAAGGACCGGTGCTTGATCCCATCCGCTCAGCCAAAGAGCTTGGCAAGCTGGATGTAACGGCCATTCATAAAACCCTCGATCCTGTTTATGAGACCGTTGCCCGATTGAGCCAGTCAATCCCGAAAGATTGCACGCTTATTGGCTTTGCCGGGGCTCCCTGGACTGTCGCGACCTATATGGTTGAGGGTCGGGGATCGAAGGATTATGCCAATATCAAGAACTGGGCCTACAGCGATCCGCAAGGTTTCGGCGCGTTGATGGATATTCTTGTTGAGTCCACGACGGAGTATCTTCTCAAACAGGTGGCCGCCGGGGCAGAGGTGATCCAGATTTTCGATACCTGGGCCGGCGTGCTTCCCGATGATGAATTCAGGAAATGGGCCATAGAGCCGACAAAACGGATTGTGGAGGGACTACGTGCCCAACATCCGGAATTACCCGTCATTGGCTTTCCCAAGGGCGTGGGCGGGAATATTATCGACTTCGTTAGGGAGACAGGTGTCACCGCGGTCAGCCTTGATACGGGCACACCGCTCGACTGGGCGGCGCGTGAAGTTCAATCCCTAGTGCCTGTACAGGGAAATCTCGATCCGATGCTGCTGGTTGCCGGCGGTGCGGCGATGGAAGATCGTATCGATCAAATCATTGAAACTCTTGGGAAAAAGCCTTTTATCTTCAATCTCGGTCACGGGATTGTCCCGCAAACACCGCCAGAGCATGTCGCAAGATTGGCGGAGTTGATCCGCAAGGCTTAAGGAAAATCCATGGCAAAAAAAGCGGTTGTTCTGTTCAATCTTGGCGGTCCGGATAGACCCGATGCGGTGGAACCTTTCCTGTTCAATCTCTTTTATGATCCGGCAATTATCCGACTGCCGACGCCGCTTCGCTGGTTGGTGGCAAAGCTGATTTCCCGCCGCCGAGCACCGGTGGCGCAGGAGATCTATGCTTTCCTGGGTGGGTCTTCGCCGATCCTTCCGCAAACGAAGGCACAGGCCGAAGCCTTGGAAAACCGCCTTAATGATGGTGCAAGCGATAGTTATAAGACCTTTATCTGCATGCGTTACTGGCATCCCTTTGCTGCGGATGTCGCGCGTGAAGTGAAGGACTGGGCAGCTGATGAAGTGATCTTGCTACCGCTTTATCCGCAATTTTCTTCCACCACCAGCGCGTCCTCCCTCAAAGACTGGTGCGAAGCCGCGGAGAAAGCGGGCCTCACTGCCCCGGCGTCGGGACTTTGCTGCTATCCGATGGAGGCGGGCCTGATTTCGGCCTATGCCGATCTGATCGCGCCAAAAATTGCTGAATTACAGGGAAAATCCTTCCGATTGCTCTTTTCCGCCCATGGACTGCCGCAAAAAATTGTGGATGAGGGCGATCCGTATCAATGGCAAGTGGAGCGGACGGCAGAAAAAGTCGCGCAAAAGCTCGCGACGGAAAATCTTGACTGGAAAGTCTGCTATCAAAGCCGTGTAGGACCGATGAAATGGCTGGAACCTTCCACCGAGGCGGAAATCCACCGTGCGGGTGAGGAGGGGATCAGCCTGGTAATTGTGCCCATCGCTTTTGTGTCGGAACATTCGGAAACGCTGGTTGAACTCGATATCGAATATGCGAAATTGGCAAAAGAAGTGGGCGTTCAGGAGTATCATCGTATCAAAACCGTTGGCATTCATGCGGACTTTATCGATGGGCTTGCCACAATGGTCGAAAATCTTTCCAGCCCAACGATTGTCAGTGAAAGCGGCGCGCGGATTTGCCCTTCCGGATTTAAAGATTGTTTGATGCTGGCGTCATGACGCAAAATCCCGTAAATATCGGATGTGATTGACGGTTTATCAAAAGGGGCCAACCTTGGACGACATTCTGGCTGATATTTACCCTTGGGTGAAATCCCTGCATATCATCTCGGTTATTGCCTGGATGGCGGGGATGTTTTATCTCCCGCGCCTTTACGTCTATCATGCGGGTGTTGAGCCGGGATCGGAGATGTCGGAAACGTTCAAGATCATGGAACGGCGGCTTCTGCGCGGGATTATCAACCCGGCCATGATCATGACTTTTATTTTTGGCGGTTTATTGCTCCTCACCCCGGGAATTGTTGACTGGAGCGAGCCCTGGATCTGGCTCAAGTTAACGCTGGTGTTTATTATGGGCGGATTCCACGGAGAACTGTCAAAATGGCGCAAGCAGTTTGAAGCAGACGAAAATACGCGCCCCGCAAAATTTTACCGTCTCGTCAATGAGGTACCCACCGTTCTGGTGATCGGAATTGTTATTTTGGTTGTTGTGAAGCCTTTCTGATAGCCGCCGAATTGCGCATATTTCATTTGACTAATTCCCATAAAGCTGGCATGAGAGGCGTAACTTCTTTGGACAATTTCTGTTCCACGGTCTCATTGCATTACGAATACATAAGCAATTTTCATAAGACCTAACCTCATCGGTTTCCGACATTCTCATCATATTGTGATCCGTTAATCCCTTTATCTTTCATATACAGCGTAGTAAAATAGATGAATCTTCAAGAGCTTAAGAAAAAATCCCCGTCAGAAATCCTTGAACTGGCGGAGGAGCGCGAGATTGAAAACGCCTCCACCTTGCGCAAGCAGGAGCAGCTTTTTGCCATTCTTAAATATGAGGCCGAAAACGGCGCCGAAATCACGGGCGGCGGGGTACTCGAAATCTTGCAGGATGGATTCGGTTTTCTTCGCTCACCGGATGCGAACTATCTCGCCGGGCCGGATGATATCTATGTCAGCCCGAGCCAGATCCGGCGATTTTCGCTCCGAACAGGCGATACCGTAGAGGGACAAATCAGAAGCCCGAAAGATGGAGAGCGATATTTCGCCCTTCTCAAAGTCCAGGCAATCAACTTCGAAGACCCCGAAAAAGCCCGACACAAGATTAATTTCGATAACCTTACCCCGCTTTATCCAGATGAGCGCATCAAGCTGGAAACCCCCGACCCAACAGCCAGCAATATCGATTCCGCCCGGGTGATTGACCTTGTCTCACCTCAGGGCAAGGGCCAGCGGGCCCTGAGCGTCGCACCACCCCGGACTGGTAAGACCGTCCTGCTGCAGAATATCGCCAATTCCATCACCACCAATAACCCGGAAGTTTACCTCATTGTTCTCCTGATCGATGAACGGCCTGAGGAAGTGACGGACATGAAGCGCTCGGTCAATGGTGAGGTTGTGAGTTCCACTTTCGATGAACCTGCCGCGCGCCACGTACAAGTCGCGGAAATGGTGATCGAGAAGGCAAAACGCCTGGTTGAGCATAAACGCGACGTGGTTATCCTGCTCGACAGTATCACGCGCCTTGCACGCGCCTATAACCCCGTCGTGCCCTCAAGCGGTAAGGAGTTGCCCGGTGGTGTGGACGCAAACGCGCTGCCGCGCGTAATATTGAGGAGGGGGGATCACTCACCATCGTTGCCACCGCCCTGATCGAGACCGGCTCCCGTATGGACGAAGTTATCTTCGAAGAATTCAAAGGCACGGGTAACTCCGAAATCATCCTCGATCGTAAGCTTTCCGACAAACGCGTCTTCCCGGCCATCGACATCACGAAATCCGGCACCCGTAAGGAAGAATTGCTGGTCGATAAGGCCACATTGCAGAAAATGTGGGTCCTCCGCCGTATCCTCAATCCGATGGGCACGACCGACGCCATGGAATTCCTGCTCGATAAATTGAAAAGCAGCAAAACCAATGACGATTTCTTCGATTCCATGAATACGTAAGAGATACCAATAACTTACATAGCAAAAGGCGCCTAGATGAGGCGCCTTTTTTTGTTGGGATTTTGAGATTGATCAGACTGTGAAGACAGTTGATCCCGTGGTTTTGCGGCCTTCCAGGTCTTTATGGGCCTTGCGGGCCTCGGAAAGCGGGTAGGTCTGGCCGATATTGACCTTGATTGCGCCACTGCCCACGAGGTCCATCAGGTCGCTTGCGGATTTTTCGAGCTCTGGCCGCGTCGCGTTATAGGTCATCAATGACGGGCGGGTGACATAGAGAGAGCCTTTCGCGCCGAGAATACCAAGATCAACACCGGTGACCGGTCCCGATGAATTCCCGAAGGAGACCATCAGGCCACGCGGAGACAGGCAATCGAGGGATTTCTCGAATGTATCCTTGCCGATAGCGTCATAAACCACCGGAACGCCTTTGCCGTCGGTGATTTCCATGACTTTTTCATGAAAATCTTCCTCCCGGTAGAGAATTGTATGGGTGCAGCCATGGGCCTTGGCGAGTGCCGCCTTTTCCTCTGATCCGACTGTGCCGATCACGGTCGCACCGATATGCCGCGCCCATTGGCAGGCAAAGAGACCAACACCACCCGCCGCCGCGTGAAACAGGATCGTATCGCCTTGTTTCACGTGAAACGTTCGTTGCAGAAGATATTCCGTGGTCATTCCCTGCAGCATCATTGCCGCGGCGGTTTGATCATTGATACTGTCGGGCAGCACAATCAGATTATCGACCGGCATGATCCGGGCCTCTGAATAGGCGCCGATCGGCCGTCCCGCATAGGCCACGCGATCACCCACCTTAAATCCGGTGACGTTATCCCCAAGTTCCTCGATCACGCCGGCGGCTTCCATCCCCGTGGTGATCGGAAGAGGGGCCGGATAGAGCCCGGTGCGGAAATAGACATCGATGAAGTTGAGGCCAACCGCTGTATGGCGGACGCGCGCCTCTCCGGGCCCTGGCTTGCCGAGGGTGACCTCTTCCCATTTCATGGTTTCAGGGCCGCCATGTTCATGCTGTACGATTGCTTTTGTCATCTTGTTATCCTTAACTTTATCGCGCCCGCGAATTTATATTATATATCAAGCAATTGTTGCTCATTTGGCATGGCATTTTCGAGCCTTAGCATGGCTTTCTAGGTCTCCAGCCCGCCATCGCCGGAATAACCGCCCATCTTACCGCCCGCCGCCAGAATTCTATGACAGGGAATGATAATCGGGATCGGGTTCGCGCCGCAGGCCGTGCCCACCGGTTGTGCTGCGGATTTCAGGATTTTCGCGATCTCTCCATAGCTTTTAGTCTTTCCCGCAGGAATTTTCAGCATCTCCGCCCAGACTTTTTTCTGAAATTCTGTACCCGGCGGATCGAGGGGGAGATCGAAATCGCCTATTTCCGCATCGAAATAGCGATTGAGCTGTTCTACTGCCTCTTCCAAGAGCGGCGTCGTGCTTTGCCATTGTTCCGGCACCCATCCCCAGTCGAGCGAGATGATTTTCCCGTCTTCTTCGGTGATGGTGAGATCTCCAACAGGGCTATGTAAACTAAGCTGCGCCATGAGCGGTGGTCTCCTTGAGCAAGGCGGCGAAGGCGGCGACATTATTCGCCGGGAGTGAGCATGTCGGCCCGGTGCAGAGATAGGCGGTTGGTTTCCCGTCTGACTGTGTTTTCCCCTTCGCCGGATGATCGAAAGGAAGGTTTTCAGTATCCTCCAGCACATTCACAACCTTAGCCGGAAGACTGAAATCCCTTAAAACATTAATCAGATCAATAACTTCTGCATCACTCCGGTTGCCAACGATAATGACCTGCCGGGCGTTGACGAGCGTCTCGAAATTATTGAGAAGGGTCGCGAGCGGGAAGAAATTGCGCGCCAACTCAGCCGAGAAACAGCGCAAGAGATTGGTCGCCTTCTCAAACGGTTCGCGTGCGCCGGTCAGCAAATGCAGCTTTGCCAACACCTCCAGCATGCCCGGACGGCACGGCGGTATCGGTTGCGTTCTTGCTCCGGATGATCAGCGCCTCCGCATCATCGGCGGTGTAGAAGTATCCGCCGCCGTTTTCATCCCAGAAATGTTCGTTCAGGATTTGGGTCCATTGTTCGGCGCGCTCCAGATAGAAGGCCTTACCCGTCACCTCATGAAGGATGAGAGCAGCGCGCGCCATATTGGCATAATCATCGAGAAGCCCCGTATGCATCGCCCGTCCAAGTCGGTAACTATGGTAAAGCCGACCATTTGGTTCCATGGAATGAGTTGTCAGGGCGACAAAGGCGCGCTCCGCCGCATCAATCCAGCGCACCTCCTCAAAATATTGTCCGGCACGGGCGAGGGCGACAATCATCAGGCCGTTCCAGTCGGTCAGGACTTTATCATCCAGCCCCGGACGGATGCGGTTTTCACGATGGTCGAATAACGCCTGGCGCCATGGCGCCATCGCCGCTTCGGTTTCTTCATCCAGCCGTTCCGGATATTTTAACCGATTGATAATATTAGTATTTTCCCAATTTCCTTCGGGAAGAATGCCATAAACCTCATTAAAATGTGGGGCATGTTCCCCGAGAATCTCATCAATTTCCGTCTTTGACCAGATATAGAATTTTCCCTCCACGCCCTCGGAATCCGCATCAATGGTGGCCGCGAAGCCGCCCTCGTCCGTCACCATCTCCCGGAGCAGCCAGCCGACCGTCTCCCGGATGCGCTCTTCGAACAACTCCGATTTGGTCTCGTGATGGACGGTGAGGAGAAGATCGAGAATTTGCGCATTGTCATAGAGCATCTTCTCGAAATGCGGCGCAAGCCATTCTGCATCGGTGGAATAACGCGCAAACCCGCCCCCGAGATGATCATATATCCCACCTTGTGACATGCCGGTGAGAGCTTTGATCACGACTTCGGCGAGCGCGGCATTGCCTGTTCTCAAATAACTCCGCCAGATATTTTCCAGCACATAGGTTTGCGGGAATTTCGGCGCAGAACCAATTCCGCCATGGACGGGATCTGCCTCCTCCGCATAACGGGCGGCAATCCTCTCCAGCACCTCAAGCGTGAGTTTTGGTCGATCTCCGTCCTGAGTTGCATTCAGGCTTTTAAGCGCGGATTTAAGTGCATCGCGGTTCTTTGTGACTTTTTCGGGCTCATTCTTGAAAATGTCCGAGACCGTCTGCAGCACATTCTTGAAGCCGGGCCGTCCATAGGAATTATCAGGCGGGAAATAAGTCCCGCCCCAGAAGGGTTCTCCGTTTGAATTCAAGAACATAGTGAGCGGCCAGCCGCCCTGTTCACCCAAAAGTGCGAGGGCGCTCTGGTAGATCTGATCAATATCGGGCCGTTCTTCCCGATCCACCTTGATATTGATAAACAGCTCATTCATGAGGCTGGCCGTTTCCTGATCCTCGAAACTCTCATGGGCCATTACATGGCACCAGTGACAGGCCGCGTAACCAACGCTAAGCAGGATTGGTTTCCCCTCTTTTTTGGCGAGCGCAAGGGTTTCCGCGCTCCAGGGTTGCCAATGCACGGGGTTGTCCTGATGCTGAAGAAGATAGGGGCTGGTCTCAAACTCCAGTAAATTTTTCATCTATAACCCTGTTCTTGGCCCCCAATTCCGGTATATAGGAGGGCTATTGTCGTTTGTTGTAGCAGAGCAACCGCCGCCGGATCAATGAGGAGTGAGCCGCTCATGAAGATTACTGTTGATATTGACTGTACGCCGCAGGAAGCAAGAACATTTCTCGGCCTTCCCGAGGTTGAGAGAATGCAGGAGGCGGTGATGAAAGAGCTTCAGGCGAAGATGCTCGAAAATATCGCCAATCTCGATCCGGAAAATATGATGAAGACTTGGCTGCCCGCCGGCGTTCAGGGGTTTGAGCAGATGCAGAAGATGTTCTGGTCACAATTTAACAAAGGCGAGAATGGCAGTAAATAGCCGCGCCAAGCGGGAACGGTTGTTGTAATGAGCTTTTCCGAGACAATCTTCGCGCTCGCGAGTGGGCGGGGCCGCGCGGGTGTGGCGGTGGTGCGGATCTCCGGGCCCGGTGCGATGGACAGCCTCGAAGGTTTAAGCGCAAAGCCATTGCCCGAGGCGAGGCGCGCGGTGCTGCGCCCGATATATAGAAGAAACGATAAAACCCTTATAGATCAATCGATTGCTATATGTTTTCCGGGTCCGAACAGCTTCACCGGTGAGGATGTGGTGGAGCTGCATTTACATGGCGGACCGGCGATCCTGACGGCCTTGTTTGAAGAACTTTCGGCTTTTGATGGCTTTCGCCCTGCTGATCCGGGGGAGTTTACCCGCCGCGCTTTCGAGCATGGCAAGATGGATTTGACCGAGGCCGAAGGGCTCGGCGATCTCGTAAATGCGGAAACGGAGGCGCAGGCCCGTCAGGCGCTTCGCCAGATGCAGGGGGAACTCGGGCGGCTCTATGATGGCTGGCGGGAACAGCTGATCGCCGCGCTTGCACATCTGGAAGCTGACATCGATTTTCCAGATGAGGATTTACCTGACGGGGTCGCCTCGGCCATCGCGCCGAAGATCGCGGCCTTGCGGGCGGAAATTGACACTCATCTCGCGGACGGGCATCGGGGCGAAAAAATCCGCGAGGGGCTGGATGTGGTCATCCTGGGTCAGCCAAATGTGGGAAAATCAAGTCTTTTGAATGCGCTTGCCCGCCGCGATGCGGCGATTGTTTCCGATGAAGCCGGGACGACCCGTGATATTATCGAGGTGCCGATGGATCTCGCGGGTTATCCGGTGACCATTGCGGATACGGCGGGATTGCGGGAATCGGGGAATGTGATTGAGCGCGAAGGCGTGCGACGGGCGCGGGAGAGAGCGAAATCCGCGGATATCCGATTTTTTATGACGACGGCGGACGCGCCGGACATTCCGGCCGAATTTGCCGGTCTTTTTGAGAAAACCGACTATCGGCTGATTAACAAGACCGATCTAGTGGAAAAGGCGATTTCTCCGGATCCGGAAGCACATGTTTTTTCCCTTTCCGTTAAATCGGGAGAAGGGGTGGATGAGTTTATGGCCGCGCTGGAGGCGGATGTCACAAACCGGCTCGATCTTTCCGGGGCGCCCGCCCTTACTCGGCTGCGCCACCGTCAGGCGCTGGAGGAATGTGTGACAGCGCTTACCCGGTTTGAGGCGGCGCAGGAGCCTGAACTCGCCGCGGAAGATGTGCGACTCGCCGTCCGCGCCTTGGGCCGGATTACCGGGCGCGTTGATGTGGAAGACATTCTCGATGTAATTTTCGGGGATTTCTGCATCGGAAAATAAAGAATTTCGGAAATGTTTCACGTGAAACACTGACTATGATGCGAGTTTCGATGTTTCACGTGAAACATTTTGAAAAGGGGCTCTTTCCCGGCTTGTAAAAAATCGGCAATCTCTATATGTAGGGCGGCATATTCATAAGGGTTTGGTTATGAACGGATATGATGTCATTGTCATCGGTGGGGGGCATGCGGGCTGCGAAGCGGCGGCGGCTTCTGCGCGTCTCGGGGCGGCCACCCTCCTGATCACTCATAAGCTCGAAACGATTGGCGAAATGTCTTGCAATCCCGCGATCGGCGGTTTGGGCTAGGGGCATTTGGTACGGGAGATTGACGCGCTGGACGGCGTGATGGGTCTGGTGGCGGATGCCGCCGGCATTCAGTTCCGCCTTCTCAATCGCCGGAAAGGCCCCGCTGTTCGGGGTCCGCGCGCGCAGTCGGATCGTAAACTCTATCGGGAGGCCATGCAGGCCGCGCTTGCATCTCAGGAGAATTTGACGATCCGCGCCGCGGCGGTCGAGGATTTGATTGTTAGCAATGATGTGGTTGCCGGAGTGATTACCGCGGATGGGGAGGAGATTCCCGCCGGCAAGGTGATT
>CALEMG010000514.1 GCA_937910835.1 uncultured Alphaproteobacteria bacterium
CCGCACTACCCGCGCCGTGGAACGGCGGATGATGGATTGCCTTATGTCCGAGCGTGCGCGTATTCTGGGGGGACGGATCAGCCCCTTTGGCCTGAGGGAAATGTCACGCCAGCGGTTGCGGCCGAGCTTTCTGGAAACCAGCACGACGATGTGCCACACTTGCGGCGGATCGGGCTTTGTTCGTTCCATCGAGTCAACGGCGCTTCTGATTATCCGTACCCTTGAAGAAGAAGGCGTGCGCGAGAGAAGCGCGAAAATCACCGTTGCCGTTCATACTGAAGTGGCGATTTATTTGCTTAACCAGAAGCGGGCCGTCATTCAGGAGCTGGAAAATGTTTATGGCATGACGATCCTGATCGTCGCCGATCCGACCTCCAACCTTAATGATTACAAGATTGACCGGGAAAAAGGAAAGCCGGGCGATTTGACGCCGGTTACGCGTGAAGTTACCTCCGCCTACACCGGCACTATTGAGGAAGAGGAAGCCGAACAATCCTCGAACGAGTCAAATGGAGATGAGGATGGCACGGCACCGAAACGCCGCCGTCGCCGTCGGCGGCGGAAGCCGCGCGATGAGAACGCAGATCAGGAGGCGAATGCCGAGGAGCAGTCCGATGAGAACCAGCCCGCAAGCGGTGAAGATGAAAGCGAAGGCGGGGAGCCCAAGCGTCGTCGCCGTGGAAAACGCGGGGGTCGTCGGCGCTCGCGCAATGCCGCCTCTGATGATCAGCAGACGCAGGAAAACAGGACGGGCGAAGATAGCGCTAGCTCCACAGGAGCCGATGCAGTCGTCATTCCGATCTCTGTAACCGACGAGAGCAAGGCCGAGACTGTTGAGACGGCGGAAGTCGCCACGCAGTCTGAAACACCTGAAACTGTGGAAGTGGCTGAGGTTGCGGGAAAGAAACCGCGTCGCTCCCGTCGTAAGCCGAAGGCTGATAAAGAGGAAGAAGCAAGCCCAACAAGCGAGACTGCGGACACTCCTGCTGAAGAGACTGCTGAGCAATCGGAGAAACCGAAGAAAGCTCCTGCACGCCGGCGCAGGACCGCGAAGAAAGAGGAAGCGCCAACATCTGCGGCTGAACCCGCAGAGACCGCCGCAGTGGCGGAGGCCCCTTCTGAGCCTGTAGTACCTGCTCCTACCGAGGAGCCAAAAGTGGAGGCTGCTGAAAAACCAGTTTCCGTGACCTTGGTGACCGAGGAAGCGGCGGAAGAAGCCGTGGTGGAAAAGAAACCCAAACGCAGCGGCTGGTGGCGGCGCGGATAGTCTCCGACAGCAAGACGAGATAGAAAAAAGGGAGCTTAACTGCTCCCTTTTTGAATTCCGGGCCAGTTTTTTAAACGCTCAACCGCCTGCTCAATGGTGCTCGTCGATCCAGCAAAGGAAAAGCGAACATAGCCGTTGCCGCGATGAGGGTCGAAATCAAGTCCCGGTGTTGCGGCTACCCCCGTCTCATTCAGCATTTTCTTACAAAATGCCACCGAGTCATTGGTGAAATCACGCACATCCGCGTAGACATAGAACGCCCCATCGGCGGAGGCGAGCCGCGTGAGACCGAGTTTTGGCAGGTCACTGAGCAGGATATCGCGGTTGCGGGCATAGCCTTTGACATTCTTCTCAAGCTCGTCCTTGCAATCAAAGGCGGCAACAGCGGCATATTGGCTGAGCGCCGGTGGTGAGATAAAAAGGTTCTGCGCGAGTTTCTCGATTGTGCTGACGAGCCGTTCTGGCACGATCATCCAGCCAAGCCGCCAGCCGGTCATGGAGAAATATTTGGAGAAGGAGTTGATGACGATCGCCTCGTCCGTCAGCTCCAGCACTGTGGTAGCGGGCGTCTCATAGGTAATGCCATGATAAATCTCGTCGGAGATAAACTGCAAACCGCGTCCCGCACAATAATCGACAAGTGCCGCCAGTTCATCGTGCTTGATCATGGTGCCCGTGGGATTCGATGGGCTGGCAACCAGCAATCCGGCAATGGAGTCCGTCAGCGTATCGATCAACTCTGGCGTCGGCTGGAAATTTGTCTCCTCATGACAGGGCAAGCCGACGGGCACCAGATCAAGAGAGGTCAGAATATTACGATAGGCAGGATAGCCCGGCTCGGCGAGGACGATGCCGTCCCCCTTCTCGAATGCTGAGAGGAATGACAATAAAAAACCGCCCGAGGATCCCGTGGTGACGATAACCCGTTCCATCGGGATATCCACACCGTAAAAATCCTTGTAATGCCGAGCGATGGCGTCGCGCAGCGGGGCAATGCCGAGGGCGTCCGTATAGCCGATCTGCTGGTTCTCCAGCGCGTCTTTTGCCGCGGCCAATACCTTCGATGGTGCAGGCGTTCCCGGTTGTCCCACCTCCATATGGAAGACCTCATCGCCGCCTTGTTCGCGCAGGTTCGCGGCTTTTAGAACTTCCATTGCAATAAAGGGGCTGATTTCCCTGCCTGGATTGTTTGCCATTCCTCTTCCTTCGAATGCAGAGATCAGTTTTCAATTAGGGACAAGCCATAGCCGCGCGGATCATGGCGGGAAATGCAGTTGAATACCTTGCCGTTCAGACAATAAATTGCGTTAACGGAGGCTAGTCGATCAACCTCCACCATAACCGGAAACTCTCCCTGTAGACTGGCGACGTCCTCAGCCGTCATAGCAGTCTCATAAAGCAGAGGGAGTTGGTTGCCCATGGTGAAAAGGCGCGCGGTATCCATCGCAGGATCGAGATTATTGCCTTTTGCGAAGATATTTAGTGCGGTTGAAACAGAGGCCACCGTTGCCGCTGCCCCGCCTGTTGCCGCCCCGGCATAGTAAAAATCTTTATTCGGCAGGTTCACGACCAATATCGGGGATGTTTGAAATTCCCGCTGTTCCGGCGGCAGATTTCCGGCCATAACGATGCCGGTTATCTCTCCCATTTGGCCACTACCGAAGGGAAAGCCGAGCCCGACGACACAGGCCACCGGCCCACCCTCATTATCTGTGGTGACGAAGGACGTCGTGCCATGGCTGATAAAGGGGGACATGGCCGGAATATCGGAAAAAGCAGCTGCCGCTGCCCGGGCGATTTCAATCTGGGGAATGGAGACATCGATACCAAGGATGCCCTTGCCGCCATAGAGCAGCTTCCACAGCTTGCTATATACATCACCGGAGGGTCCCGCAGAAACACCAGCCATATTGTTATCCACGCGGAAGCTTTGCGCTTCTTTCCAAACCGGCTTGTAGTTCAGCATGTCGGACGAAGTGATGTTGCCGCCCGCGGCGCGTGCATCCTCATTAAAGGTTTTGGCCCAGTTGCCAATGTAGAAGGCGGCGCCGCCTTCCGACCGCAAGGCTGAAATGAGGCTGGCAAGCCGTATCTGGCGTATTTTTGTGCCTTCCGCCACAAACTCTCCATCTTTATCCATAAAAATGTTCTGGATGCCGTAGTCGAGAAGGAGCTGATCCTTATTCAGGACCATTGCCATATGCTGTGCGCGGGAGAGAGGTTGGCCGAAGTTCGCAATTTGCTCTGCTGGCGCGAGAAGCTGCGACCACTCAAGCCTGCCGTAGCGGGCCTGCAACGCTGCCATGCCGCGGATATTGCCAGGAATGCCGATCGATCCGCCACCCGCAGGCGCCCGGTTGAAAAATTGCAAATTTTCGAGCTTGTTTGTCTCGGGAACATAGACGATGCACTCCCCGCCACCGCCGAGGGACGCCGCAATCGGATAGGTCACGGCGAGGGCGAAATAAAGCGCGGTCGCTGCATCGGCCGCCGTTCCGCCGGAGGAAAGAATATCTTCCGCGATGAGGGTTGCGCGGGGCTCGTCAGAGGCAGCACCACCAAGATTCCCTTCAACATTGCCGATTTGCCCGACGGGAACAGACGGACCGCCACAGGCACTGAGCGTGAGAGGCGCGAGACATGCGAGTGATATCAATCGAAGCTTCCATTGACGGGAGCGGCTCCAGTTCCTAGTTTTAGGAAGTGATAAAAGGATTTTTTTCTTGATCAAACGCATATTTACGCCGGTATCCATATTCTTGGTCCTGTTACTGTCTTTGGAAAGCGCCGCTGCCAAAGAGACGGCTCCTTCTTTCATTCGTGACGCAGAAATTGAACACACCCTTCGCGCTTACGCAAGGCCTCTGTTCAGGGCGGCGGGACTGAATGGCGACGACGTGGAAATTTATATCATCAACAGCACCGACCTCAACGCCTTTGTTGCGGGCGGCCAGAGATTGTTTATGTATCGCGGCTTGTTGGAGCGGGTTGAAAATCCGGGTCAGCTAAAGGGCGTGATTGCCCATGAAACGGGCCATATCGCGGGCGGGCATCTGGCGCGTACGCGGGATGCACTTGCGAACGCGAATGTGAAGAGCATCGTTGGCATGATTCTCGGCCTTGCCGCAATGGCGGCGGGCGGCGGTGAGGCCGGCGCGGCGGTTGTTCTCGGCTCCCAGGATGCAGCGACGAAATCCTTCCTCAGCTACAGCCGGACACAGGAAAGTTCCGCGGACCAGGCAGCGATTACCTATCTGGATCGAACGGGGCAATCCGGGCGCGGCATGACGGAGTTTCTTGAAATTATCGGCAAGGATCAGTATCAGCCGCAATCAACCATTTCCTCCTACTACCGGAGTCATCCGGTGAGTTCCGAGCGTGTGTCGGCTCTGGCACAGCGGGTGAACAAGTCGCCCTATAAGGATACGCCGCCAAGTGAGGCCGATGTGATTGCTCTCAAGCGAATGCAGGCGAAACTTTATGGTTTTACCCGACCTCTTCCCAAGACACTCAAGAAATATCCTGAAAGTGATCAAAGCGTCGAAGGGCGATACGCGCGTGCCATTGGCTATTTCCGCTATCCTGATCTTCCCAAGGCGATCCAGGAGATCGACAGCTTGATCGTGGAATATCCTTCTGATCCCTACTTTCATGAGCTCAAAGGACAGGCTCTTTATGAGAATGGTGATATTTTCGGCGCCCTCGTTCCGCTGGAAACAGCCATGACGCTTGCGCCGAATGAACCCCTCATCCTGACTTTTTATGGCACGGTGCTGAATGCCACTGGGGATGTACGCAATGCGGAGCGGGCCATTGTCGTTCTGAACGATAGCCTCACTTTTGATCCGAACAACGGAAATACATGGGATCAATTGGCCACGGCCTATAGCCGGACTGGTGATACAGGGATGCTGTCCCTGGCGAGCGCCGAACGCTCCTTGCTGAATGGGGACAATCAAAAGGCCATCTTTTATGCAAAGCGGGCGCAGGATTTCTTTAAAGTGGGAAGCCCGTCCTATCTTCGTATGGACGACATCATTACCTTTGCCAATCAGGCGTCACGAGAACAATAGCCCGTGACGCCTGGCAGGGCTATTTCTGAGTTTTTAGCAAGTCCCGAATTTCTTCAAGCAGAACTTCCTCGCGTGGCGGTGCGGCGGGTTCGGCCGGGGCTTCCTCTTCTTTCGGGGTCAAGCGATTGATCTGCTTGATCAGGAGGAATACCGCAAAGGCAACGATGATGAAACTGAACACAGTATTGATGAAAGCGCCGTAATTCAGAGTCACGGCACCGGCCTCTTTCGCGGCGGCAAGGGTCTCATAAGTTCCGCCAGAGAGAGTGATGAAGAAATCTGTAAAATCAACGCCACCCAGAAGCATGCCGATCGGCGGCATGATAACGTCAGCAACGAGTGATTTGACGATCGTTCCAAATGCAGCACCAATAATGATACCAACGGCCATGTCGACAACATTGCCGCGCATGGCGAATTCTTTGAATTCCTTAAGCATTACCTACCCCCAACTCTTAAAAGTATAAGCGCATATTTGTACTATCTTACGGGTTATTGTGCAATTCTCCCGCATTATTAACTATAATACACTTTGGAAAATCCACAATCGTGTTTATATGGATTGGGATTAATGCGCATTGAACCTGCAGAAATGATCACAGGAAAGTTTATTTGATTTTATCGGGCGCTCGCGCATACTCGATAAAAATCAATCTCTGAAAGTAACACTATGTCCGGCAAAACCAGGCTCAGCAGCCTCAGCATTCTCTCTCTTTGCGCCCTCATCGGATTGATCGCCTTTGGCGCCTATCAGTATGTACTGGCGAAGCCCCAAGTGTCGGAGGATGAATTTGGCGAGCGGGTCCGTGCCTATCTTCTCTCCAATCCGCAGGTGCTGCGGGAGGTAATTGCGGAACTGAGCAAGCAAGAAGAAGTGGCGGCCTCTACGGAACGTCAGGGTTTGATAGCGTCCCTCGCGACAGATTTGAAAGAGGACGGGTATAGCTATGTTGCCGGAAACCCCGATGGTGATGTGACGATTGTGGAATTTTTCGACTATCGCTGCGGTTACTGCAAGCAGAGCTTCCCGGAATTGATGAAAACCGTTGAGGAAGATGGCAATATCCGCTTAGTTTTGAAGGAATTCCCCATTCTCGGCCCGGATTCCTTTCTCGCCTCCCAGGCAGCCATCGCCTCGTTAGAGCAAGATAAATATCTCGAATTTCATACCGCGCTGATGGGAAGTCGCGGTGGCGTGACGATTGAGCGTATCCGCAGCATTGCCGCAGATGTCGGCCTTGATGTGGAAAAGCTTGAGGCCGACATGAAAAAAGATGCCGTGCGTGAGGTTGTCGAGAAAAACTATGTGCTCGCCAAGCAGCTCGGAATTAGCGGCACGCCGGCCTTTATTATTGGCGATGAATTCATCCCCGGCGTTGTTTCGGGGGAGCAGATGAAGGAAATCATTTCGGCGGCGCGGGAATCTGCTGCTCTCGCCGCCAATAATGACTCTTGATTTAACCGCGCTAGATCACGCCCCGGCGAATCTGGTCAAGCTCGATTGATTCGAAAAGCGCCTGGAAATTCCCCTCCCCGAAACCTTCATTTCCTTTTCGTTGGATAATTTCGAAGAAAATCGGGCCGATCACATTCTGGGTGAATATCTGCAGCAGAAGTCCCTGCCCCTCGGTTGGCGCGCCATCGACAAGGATTTGCAGCTCCCATAGTTTCTCCAGGTTCTCGCCGTGGTCCTTCACCCGATCATCCACATTCTCATAGTATGTGTCCGGTGTGCTCTGGAACAGCGTGCCGCTCTTCTTCATCGCTGCCACGGTCGAGTAGATATCGTTAGTACCGAGCGCGATATGCTGGATCCCTTCGCCGTGATAGGCGTTGAGATACTCCTGGATCTGCGACTTGTCGTCGGAGCTTTCATTGATCGGGATGCGGATCTTGCCGCAGGGGCTGGTCATTGCCTTGCTTTTAAGACCCGTCAGCTTGCCCTCGATATCAAAATAGCGGATTTCTTTAAAATTAAAGAGCCGCTCATAGAATTCCGACCATTCGCTCATCCGCCCGCGATGCACATTGTGAGTGAGATGGTCGATATAGGTAAGGCCCGTTCCCTCGGGATGACGCTCCTCTCCTTCGATGGGCAGGAAATCAACATCATAGATGGAGCCTTTATCACCATAACGGTCGACAAGATCGATCAGCTACTCCCCGATTCCCTTGATTGCCGGGATGTGCAGCTCCATCGGGCCCGCATCTGACGGTACGACCCATGCGCCGAGTTCTTCTGCCCGCTTGATTGCTTTGGCCGCATCCTTAACCCGAAACGCCATGGCACAAGCGCAGGGCCCGTGAATGCGCGCGAAAGACTGCGCGAAGCTGTTGGGCTCGGCATTGACGATAAAATTAACATCCCCCTGCCGATAGAGTGTCACATCCTTGGAGCGATGCTTCGCGACAGCACGAAAACCCATGGAAATAAAAAGCTCGCCAAGCGCTTCTGGGTCCTGCGCGGCATATTCGACTAATTCGAAGCCGTCGGTTTCCATCGGATTGTCCCACAAATCAGCCATATCGATCCCTCCGGTAAAAAGTAGTTTCATTTGAAACTTTAATCCGTAAAATGTATCGGGTAATGAGTAAAGTCAAGGCTGTTTCAATGAATGATATGCAACGAAGTCTCTATCTGCCCCGCTTCCTTCCCTACCGGTTGACCAAGCTGTCAGGGATGATTAGCCGCAACCTTGCTGCGAAATACTCAACAATGTTCGATCTTACCATCGCGGAGTGGCGCATTGTGGCGCTGCTTGGTTCCAACCCCGGCCTGACTGCGCGGGAGATTGCGCCGCTTGCCTCCCTCGACAAGGTCAGTATCAGCCGGGCGGTGGAACGGCTCGTGAAGTCGGGCCGTCTTGAAAAACGCAAACTTGATGGAGACCGACGCTCTGCCGCGCTTTACCTGACGGAAGCAGGAACATCGACACTGGCGGAGATTATTCCGCTCGCGCAGAGATACGAAGATCAGCTACTTGCCGAATTCACCCCGGAGGAGAATGAGCAGCTGGATCATTTTCTGAACCGGCTGGATGCGATGGCGGATACGCTAAAGTAACTTGTGTCTAAAAGGGCTCAAGCCGTCCGAAGCCGGGCAGTTTCAAGGCGAAATCATCGATATCCACACCGAGGGTGAGGCCCAGCAGATGCAGTTCAACTCCCTCTACCGGGCTTAGCGTAAAGCCCCCAAAGCCGAGCAGGGAAAGCTGAACCCCCTGCCCGCTTACCGCGCTCCCAAGGGGCACTCCGCCGGAGATATAGTCCTTGCCGATGGCGGTTGGGGGCAGATCGAGGTTGAGTTCTGGCACCGCACGGCCGATATGGGCGATAAAGCTGTTGGAATTCGGGCCGGGCCAGACACGATATTCATATTTATGCGGATAGCTTTCAACCGCCGCCGCGATTTTTGCGATCAGCTTCTCCGCCGCCTCTCCCTTAACCTCGGCTAGCAGTTCGGGTTCATTGCCGAACCAGTAATTATCGGGCCGACCGCGGCTTTGAACGAGTGCATTGCCGCCGTTCCGCGCGCGCCAGCCGATAACTTCATAGCGGTCATAGGTTTCTGCATTCCTTGGCTTCACGGCAATCCAGGTGTGGATCGCGAAATTCCCGCGCCAGCCCCAGGTACGCGCACCAAAAACCTGAATAATCGCATCTGGATGGGTTTCGGGTGCAGGCGACATCCCGCTCGTATCCCGCCGCGCAGACGACCAACTCGACGCCTCCGACGAGGTTCCCGCCGCGACCGAGAGCATCTGCGGCAGGCCGAAGAGCACGATTGCGCATATGAGAATAAGAAAAACCTTCCGAACCGCCGCCATACCACCCATTATCCCGCACTGCACAAAAGATGAGTATAAGGGTAAGATCGAATTTCACAAAATCAATCCTATGAGAGGATGAAGGGAAGATTTAATTCATTTCATATTTCTCTGGTATTTGAAAAGATTTTGAAAGCCGGTTTGCAAGAATGCATGTCCGCCTGCCATTAAAAAGCAGAACAGAATATAGCCGCCAATGAAATTGTTGTTGAATGGATAGAGGGCGCGAAACCCTATCAGATTGCAAATCATCATCAAGGTTCCAAAAGCTATATCTTTCGCCGGTAAAAATGAGCGAAAACGATCGGATCTCAAATGTGGATGATGGATTGATAACAGGAAATAAATTACAGAGAAAATTATGCTGGTCACCACATAAAACCAGAAGCGGGTATGCAGGAAACCGATGGACGCGTAGAAAACAAAAAAATAGAAAAAGCAAACTGCCAATCCAAAATGAAATACATTCTCGTTTAGTGTGGATCTGACATTCTGTATCAAGAAGCTAAAAATTTTCATTGTTCTGATATCTACCAGCACCTTACGTCAAAGCCTGCGTCATACGGACCGTCAGTAATAAAGACAATTAATAAAAATCCGACAACGTCTACATTAACTTCTGCGGGATAGTTACGATCCGATTTCTTCGCGGGCATCAAAACCAATTTTTCGATTTCTTTCTTCAAGCTATCCAAGGTTTCTTGCATTGCAATAATCCGATACACCTTTGTTGCCCTGTAACTGCAATGATTACCGTTACTTTCATTATAGATATCTGAACCTTCTGCCATAACTACATAATATTCCGGAAGAAGGCTCTCCACTTTCGACATTTGTCGTGAAAAATTCCAAAGCTGAATATTATTTACCAGAATCGAACCCCAGAACGGCGCGAGGATGAGGGCCGCAAGGACGATTAGAATTAATACTTTTCTCATGCTGTAATTTGCGTAAGCTTACATATCATTTTGATTCTACATTAAGTAGTTTTTGAAATTCTATCAATCCACTAGAGGTATTTATGGGTACTCCCGAGAAATATAATCTACTGCTTTTCACTTCATACGCAGCAGGTTTGTTTGGAGGAATTCTTTTAATGGCAACGTTCGGTAAATTTTTGGAACTCGGATATTTTCCTATTGTTTTATTGTTTACAGTAATTTTTTCTCTTCCCCTCTATGCACTTGCCAATATTCTATTCAGTTTATTCTACGCATTATTCTACGCAAAAATTCAGCCTAAAATAGAAATATATGCCATTTTGTCTCCGCTTATCGTCGTGCCGCTTTGGTTGATCTATGAATATTGTTTTCATCAATCTGCAATCGGAACAACGGCATTTTACGATAGGGTAAAGCTTGCGTTTGTATGCTCTAGTATTTCAGCAATTTTCTTTTTGCTTGGAAATCTATTTATAAAGGCGAGATGACTTAATTTGGCCATTCAAATTAATAGCGCCGCCTTCCTTACCCACACTCCTTCATCGACTAATTTTCACGAGTACTTTAAACGCGTTTCAGGCTTTTGACCTCGGGACTGATTATGGGTTCAATTTTCGGCATTTATGGACATCGCCAAACAACTCCACATTGAAAATTTCGAAGTTCAATAATTTTAAATCCTTAAGCACGAGCGAAATAACTTCATACTCTTGATTGTTGAAATGAACGATTTGGTGTACCTTATAGTATGTGCTTGCTTTTCCGTCGTTTTTGGTTTCGCTTTCGAGACGTAATTTTACAACTTCAACATCTACATACTATTCCGCAAACTCTTTCTGTGACGTACTTTATTTCTTTAATACTTCGCATTTTCGCACCATCAATATCAGGCAGTTCAAGTGTAACGAAAGGAAAGAGGATGAATACCGGTAGCGCGAACAGAGCCGGAACTACAATTGGCCAAAACGTAAGCAATGAGAGAAAAAACAGCCAAATGCGATTTTTTTTCTTTACTTCTTCATCCATTTTTTGATCCGTCGATCCAAGGAATTCTCATAATAACAAACATAAGTTGTATGTCTTGGTTTACATGAAGAATGTTTTCTCATCTGAGCATAAATGTTGCATTACTCCTTCATCGACTAATTTTCACGATTGCTTTAAACTCCTGTCATACTTCTGTATAAGGGGGCAGTTTGGCCGATGGGTCGTTCGCGGGGAAAGCTCTAGGGGTATGTATGGGTAAGTCAATTATTGTGATTAACGGTCCGAATTTGAATCTGCTTGGCACGCGGGAGCCGGAGATATATGGAAGCACGACGCTCTCTGATATCGAGGATATGACCCGCGCCCATGGTGAGACAATCGGGATTGAGACCGTCTTCTTCCAGAGCAATCAGGAAGGCGAGATGGTGGACGCGATCCAGCGTGCCAGCGGGAGCCATAGCGGCATTATCCTCAATGCCGCAGCCTATACTCACACCTCTGTTGCGCTTCAGGATGCAATCAAGGCGACCGGCCTGCCGGTGGTGGAAGTGCATCTCTCGAATATCTTTTCGCGTGAAGAATTTCGTCATCACAGCTATATTTCGCCCGTTGCCGCTGGCGTTATTTGTGGATTTGGGGCAAAAGGCTATGTGCTGGCCCTCGACGCGCTTGCCGACATCATTGATTAAAGTAACCGAGACTTGGACATTATGAATAAACTCAATATCGACAAAAAGGCGATCCGGGACCTGGCCGAGATCATGAACGAAACCGGCCTGGGAGAGATTGAAATCGAAAATGGCGATCATCGCCTGCGGGTTTCGCGCGGCTCTACCTCCGCCGGAGCGGAGGCCGTGCAGGCCGTCGTTCCTGCGGCTGCGGTTGCCGCGCCTGCCGCCGTCGTGCCTGCGCCCGTCGCATCAGATGCGGAAAGTCATCCCGGCGCCGTGAAATCACCGATGGTCGGCACGGTTTATCTTTCCCCTGAACCCACCGCGGCGCCTTTTGTGCGGCCCGGCGATATGGTCACTGAGGGACAGACCCTCCTCATTGTCGAGGCGATGAAAACCATGAACCCGATTGGCGCCCCGAAAGCGGGTAAGGTCGTCGAGATTCTGGTTGCCAATGAAGAGCCGTGTGAATACGGCCAGCCGCTTGTGATTTTAGAATAACCGGCGGAACATTTGATGTTTGAAAAAATCCTGATTGCCAACCGCGGTGAAATCGCGCTTCGTATCCATCGCGCCTGCCGTGAAATGGGTATCAAGACGGTGGCGGTGCATTCCTCCGCCGATGCGGACGCCATGCATGTCCGGCTCGCCGACGAGAGTGTTTGTATCGGCCCGCCAAGCTCCACGGACAGCTATCTCAACATCCCCTCCATCATCGCGGCGGCGGAAGTGACCAATGCGGACGCTATCCATCCGGGTTACGGCTTTTTGTCCGAGAATGCGAAGTTCGTTGATATTGTCACGGCTCACGGGATCAAGTTCATCGGTCCCTCCGCCGACCATATCCGTATGATGGGCGACAAGATCACGGCCAAGGAAACCATGCGCAAGCTCGGTGTACCTTGCGTCCCGGGCTCTGAGGGTGAAGTGCTCACCCTGGCCGATGCGGAACGTGAAGCTTCGAAAATGGGCTATCCAGTCATCATCAAGGCCTCCGCCGGTGGCGGCGGGCGCGGCATGAAGGTGGCGGTAGATAAAGAGGCCTTATCTGAAGCTTTTTCCTCTGCCCGATCAGAATCCAAGCTCGCCTTCGGTAATGATGCGGTCTATATGGAGAAATATTTGAGCGGCCCGCGTCATATCGAGGTGCAGGTCCTGGCCGATGGTCAGGGGAATGTGGTGCACCTGGGAGAGCGTGATTGCTCGCTGCAGCGGCGGCATCAGAAGGCACTCGAAGAAAGCCCCTCACCGGCCATCACCGATGAACTTCGTTCACGGATTGGCAAAACGGTTTCCGATGCCATCCGCGATATGCGCTATGAAGGCGTCGGCACCATCGAGTTCCTGTTTGAGAATGACGAATTTTATTTTATCGAGATGAACACCCGATTGCAGGTGGAGCATCCGGTAACGGAAATGATCACCGGGATCGATCTCGTCCAGGCACAGATCAATGTGGCGGCGGGCTATCCGCTCGACCTCAAACAGGAGGATATCAAATTCTCCGGTCATGCTATCGAATGCCGTGTCACGGCTGAGGATCCGCGTACCTTTGCCGCGAGCCCCGGTCCGGTGACGGAGTTTCATGTGCCGGGCGGACTGGGTGTCCGTGTCGATAGTGCGCTCTACACGGGGTACAATATTCCGCCCTATTACGACAGCCTGATCGCCAAGCTGATCATCCATGCGGCAAGCCGGGAGGAATGCCTCCTGCGGCTCAATCGGGCGCTTGAGGAGTTCGTCGTGAGCGGGATCAGAACGACATTACCGCTGCACCAGGAAATCATCCATAATCCGGAGTTCCGCGACGGTCATTATGATATCCACTGGCTTGAAAAATTCATTGCCTCGCGCTAATGCGCAGATGAGATGACATCGCTCACCGCTGAGACCATTCTGGCCGCCTACCGCATCGGGGTTTTCCCGATGGCGGATAGTGCGGATGACCCTGATCTTTACTGGGTTGAGCCGGGACGGCGCGGGATTTTCCCGCTGGATCGTTTTCATGTGCCGAAGCGATTAGCCAAAACCATCCGCAAAATGCCTTTTACCGTCACCGTGGATACGGCCTTTCGCCGTGTCATGGGTGAATGCGCCTTGCCACGCAGCGATCGCGGCGACACATGGATCAATGACGTCATCCTCGAACGCTATGGCGAACTGCATGACATGGGCTATGCCCATAGCGTGGAATGCTGGCAGGAGGGGGAACTTGTCGGCGGGTTATATGGTATTGCCTTTGAGAGTGTCTTCTGCGGGGAAAGCATGTTCACGCGGGTGACGGACGCGAGCAAGATCGCGCTTGTCTATCTGGTGGCGCGATTGATCCGTGGAGGATATACGCTACTGGATGCGCAGTTTATCACGCCGCATCTCGCGACATTCGGTGCAGAGGAGATCAGTCGGTTAGAGTATCTTTCCCGCCTGAAAAAGGGCCTGCAAAGCGAAGGGAATTTCTATTCCTTGGGTGCCGGGGTGACGGGCTCCGAAATCTTGCAGTCAATTACCCAGACATCATAGACCGGATGTTCAAGCGCATTGATCGCCGGGCTTGAGGCAAACATCCAGCCGCTGAAAAGCACTATATTGTCCGCCCCTTCATGCACTTCGGTGATTTCCAGAAAGGCGGAAGTTTCGGGTGGTTCCTCCGGTGGGCGTTTCAGACATTTGCGGGGCCGGACGGCAAGGCTGCCGAATATGGCAGTTTCGTCTATGGGCACAAACAGATCCTTGGTGCGGGCCGTCACCTTGTCGAGTGCGCGCAGAACCACGATATCGCCCCCGGGATTTTCATCCGCCTTCGGCGACTCAGCCGTAACGGCGACCGATGGCAACGCGGCTATCGCAGTAAAACAGAGAAGCGACAAGGCTGCAAACTGCTGGAGGCTGCGAAAGGGAGCGTGGGGCGACATTGTCAAGTCACGCAAGATAGGTAAGATAGCATGTGACTATTTCTTCTTGGAACCGTTGCCGCTGCTGAAAATCGCCTGGGCGATCAGGTCCTGAATATTGACGGCCCCTTGTGTATAGGAAATGTTTCCTCCGTCTTTCAGCATATCCTCAGAGCCACCCGGGGTCAGTTGCAGATAATTGCTACCGAGCAGGCTGGTTGACGTAATCTTGGCAGAACTGTCATCAGGCAGTTCAATGTTTTCTTCGAGGCTGATTTTCAGGATGGCGCGGTAGGTTTTCGGGTCAAGCTCCTGCGACGTCACGGCGCCGACCTTAATCCCGCTCATTCGGACATCGCTGCCGACGCTGAGCCCGTCGACATTATCAAAGGACGCCGAGAGGTTGATCCCGCCGCTTCCCGTGTTCACATCTGCGGTGCGGTAGGCAAAGACAAGGAAGATTGTCGCAAACGCCAGAACCACGGCACCAATGACAGTTTCCACAATATTACTACTCATCTAATCCTCCTCCGCTTGCGCGCGAACAGCGGCGCAAGGAACTCGTCTTCTTTATGGTTTCCAGGCTTCATAATCGCCAGTGCTCTTCTGGCGCGCGCCGCCCTTCACAATCGATCCATCCGGGTGATAAGCAAATTCCGTTCCCGTGAGATTGGGCAAATGCTCTTCCTGCCAGTCGGCGTTTGGCAGGTCCTGCTGATCGGGAAGATTGTCCGTCGTGTAATGCAACCAGATATGCCAGGCAGGCGGCACTTTCGAGGCTTCCGGCTTGCCCTTGTACACGACCCAGCGGCGCTCCCGACCGGTGGGGCCCGTCGGCTTACCTTTTTCCCGGTAATAACGGTTGCCGAACTGATCTTCGCCGACCTGCTCGCCGTGCCACCATGTAAATAGCCTTGTGCCAATCGTCGCCATCTAAATCTTCTCACTGAATTAGGAACTGAGTTATTTGCCCGGAATATGGCATTGTGGGGGCCTTTCGTCCAGTCTAACTTTTGTTATGGGCTTGCTGAAGACTGGCTATTCCCCCTCTTGATTCTAACAATTCTTATCGTGGCGGCATTCCATCGTTGCTTTTGTACAACGCCTGTCAGAATTCTTATTAACCATATTAATCGCCAACGTTCACGAAACTGCCATATTTCGCGATAGATAAAACTTTAGGCACTAAATGTAGTATTTTTGCTGTTGACTTGCCTACGCCTGCTCGACATGATCCTATGCCACGAGGGGGATTTGCCTACTATATATAGTAGGCGTTGGAAATGAGGGGCCCGTTGCTGTCCCTGCGTTTTCCGGCGTTTTTTACCAAATTTCCCCTTGTTTAAAGACGAAATTGATCTGGTGAATGGAAGGTATGAGATGCGTATAGAGCGACAATTTACGAATAAAGATTCTTCTCCTTACGCGACGATAAAATTCAGGCAAACGACCAGTGAAATACGAAACCCAGACGGTTCCGTTGTCTTTAAGCTTGAAGGGATAGATGTTCCTGCTGATTGGTCGCAGGTCGCCTGTGACATCATTGCCCAGAAATATTTCCGTAAAGCCGGCGTCCCTGCCCGCCTGAAGCCGGTATCCGAAAAGGATGTACCGGAATGGCTGTGGCGGCAGACGGCCGACAAGAAGGCGCTCGACAAGCTGCCTGAAGAGGAGCGCTATGTTGGTGAGACGTCTTCTACTGAGGTTTTTGATCGGCTCGCCGGGACTTGGGCCTATTGGGGGTGGAAAGGCGGCTATTTCAATGGCGAAGATGACGCCCGCGCCTATTTCGATGAGATGCGCTATATGCTCGCCTGCCAGATGGGCGCACCTAACTCTCCGCAGTGGTTCAACACTGGGCTTCACTGGGCTTACGGCATTGAAGGCCCGGCGCAGGGCCACTCTTATGTTGATTTCAAGACGGGCAAGCTGAAAAAATCCGTGAATTCATACGAGCATCCGCAACCCCACGCTTGCTTCATTCAGTCCGTTGATGATGACCTCGTCAATGAGGGCGGCATTATGGACCTTTGGGTGCGTGAGGCGCGTCTGTTTAAATATGGTTCCGGCACCGGCACCAATTTCTCCAATCTCCGGAGCGCGGGCGAAAGTCTCTCTGGCGGCGGTAAATCCTCCGGCCTGATGAGCTTCCTGAAAATCGGCGACCGCGCGGCGGGCGCCATCAAATCCGGCGGCACCACGCGGCGCGCAGCGAAGATGGTCACGCTTGATATCGATCATCCGGATATTGAGGAATATATCGGCTGGAAAGCGATTGAGGAGCAGAAGGTGGCCTCCCTTGTTGCCGGATCGAAGCTTTGCAATATCCATCTGAATAACGTCATTAAGGCCTGCCATGAAATCAAGGGAGATGAGGCCTTTATCCCGGCGGAAAACCCGGCCCTCAAGAAGGCAATCATTGGCGCGCGCAAAGCCATGGTGCCGGAAAACTATGTGCAGCGGGTAATCCAGTTCGCCAAGCAGGGCTACACCGAAATTGATTTTCCGACATATGACACGGATTGGGATTCGGATGCCTATCTCACGGTGTCGGGCCAGAACTCCAATAACTCTGTCCGGGTCACCGATGGCTTTATCGAGGCTGTGCTGAAAGATGGCGACTGGAACCTGACCCGCCGGACAGACGGTAAGGTCGCCAAGACCGTCAAGGCCCGCGATCTTTGGGAACAAATTGGGGAGAGCGCGTGGCAATCCGCCGATCCGGGCTTGCAATATGACACGACCATCAATGACTGGCACACCTGCCCCGAAGATGGCCGGATTAACGCATCTAACCCCTGCTCGGAATATATGTTCCTTGATGATACGGCGTGTAACCTTGCGTCGCTCAACCTGATGACCTTCCGCCGCGCCGACAAGAGCTTCGATATCGAGGCATTTGAGCATGCAGTGCGGATCTGGACGGTGTCGCTTGAAATTTCCGTCCTGATGGCGCAGTTCCCGTCCGAGGAAATCGCGGAGCTCAGCTATAAATTCCGCACACTTGGCCTTGGCTACGCCAATATTGGCGGGCTGCTGATGGCGCAGGGCCTCTCTTACGATTCGGATGAAGGCCGCGCGCTCTGCGGGGCGATCACAGCCGTCATGACCGGCGTTGCCTACAAGACCAGCGCGGAAATGGCCGAAGAGCTCGGCGCCTTTCCGGGGTATAAGAAAAACGCGAAAAATATGCTTCGTGTGATCCGCAATCATCGCAATGCCGCCTATGGGCTGGACGATGGGTATGAAGGCCTCTCGGTCATTCCTGTCCCGCTCGATGCGATCAACTGCCCGGAACCGGGGCTGACGGAAGCCGCCAAGAACGCTTGGGATGCCGCGCTTGATCTCGGCAAAAACCACGGCTATCGCAATGCGCAAGTGTCCGTGATCGCGCCGACCGGCACGATTGGTCTTGTGATGGACTGCGACACCACCGGGATTGAACCGGATTTCGCAATTGTTAAATTTAAGAAGCTGGCTGGCGGTGGTTATTTCAAGATCATCAATCGCACGGTGCCTGAAGCCCTCGGTCATTTGGGCTACGGTAAAAGCCAGGTCAAGGACATCATCGATTATGCGGTGGGCCATGGCACGCTTGAAAATGCGCCGGGCGTCAATCATGGAAGATTGCAGGAGAAAGGCTTTACTGCCGAGACATTGCTGCGGATTGAAGCTGAACTCGGCGCGAGTTTCGATATCAAATTCGTGTTCAACAAATTCTCCTTGGGCGAGGAATTCTGCCGTGAGGTCCTGGGTATTACCGATACGGATTTGAATGATTACGCTTTCGATATGCTTGCGCATCTCGGCTTTACAAAAAAAGAAATCGAGGCGGCGAATACATATTGTTGCGGCGCCATGACGCTGGAAGGCGCCCCTCACCTCAAAGACGAGCATCTTTCCGTTTTTGATTGCGCCAACCCGTGCGGCCGGATCGGCAAGCGGATGCTCTCGGTCGATAGTCATATCCGTATGATGGCGGCGACGCAGCCGTTTATTTCCGGCGCGATCTCGAAAACCATCAATATGGCGAATGCCGCGACGGTTGAGGATTGCAAGGAAGCCTATCTCCTCTCTTGGAAGCTTGGCCTCAAGGCCAACGCGCTTTACCGAGATGGCTCCAAACTAAGCCAGCCGCTGTCCGCCCTCACCTTTGATGAGGACGATCTCGAAGAGGTCAAGGAAGATGTGCAGGCCTCCCCGGCGGCGGCAAGCAATGTTATCGCCGAACGCATTGTCGAGCGGATCGTGTCGGAGCGCAAGAAGCTGCCGACGCGGCGCAAGGGTTACACCCAGAAGGCTGTTGTCGGCGGCCATAAGGTCTATCTGCGGACGGGTGAATATGATGATGGTGGTGTCGGCGAAATTTTCATCGATATGCATAAGGAAGGCGCCGCATTCCGCAGCCTGATGAATAACTTCGCGATCGCGATCTCCATAGGTCTGCAATATGGTGTGCCACTTGAGGAATTCGTTGAGGCCTATACTTTCACGCGGTTTGAGCCATCGGGCATTGTCGAGGGGAATGACGCCATCAAGATGTCGACATCAATCCTCGACTATCTCTTCCGGGAGCTCGCGATCTCTTACCTTGGCCGCAATGATCTGGCGCATGTGGCCCTGGATGATCTGCATAATGACAGCCTCGGGACTGGTGATGATCAGGCAAAAATCACCGAAGATGAATATTCCGAGAATAAAACCGCCTTCAATAACGTGATCAATCTTGCTTCGACAGGATATGTCCGGGCCAACAATTTCGAGGTGTTGCAAGGTGGCTTATCCGCCATGTCGGCAAGCCTTGGCCAGGGCGAGGTCAGTGCGGCAGCGGCGGCCGTCAGTGCATCTGGCTCCGTTGCTGCGGCCAGTGTGTCAGTCGGTGGCGGACCACCCGGCGGCTCCGATAAGCTCAGCCGCGCGATGGAGGCCCGCATGGAGGGCTATGAAGGGGC